>NZ_JAJKFX010000016.1:0-62313 GCF_022869025.1 Acinetobacter sp. F-1
CCTGACAAAAGTAAATAGGAAATATACTTTGATGGTTATTAATGTTTTTTCTAGAAAATCTCATAATAAAACCTTCATACGATCATAAAAAAGCCTCTATCTCTAGAGGCTTTTTTATTGCTGGGTCACTTAGCCTTGCAACACAAATTCCCAAATCACATAGCCCAGTCCAAAACCAAGTAGTGAATATAAGGTAATAATGAAAAATACAAAGCTGGCATTGTTTTTTCTTTTCCAAAAACTCATCGCGACACCCAAAGCTTGTTCGTAATACCCTATGTTAACGAGCTTTTAATAAAAAGTGAAATACATCTAAGCATTTTATTTATAATAATATTTTTACAAAAAACACATTCTTTACTTTCAAAAAATCAATATACAGATTCACACTGAATTTTTAGTACAGATGCTAAATCGCCATTTCGATTTAAAAAAATAGTAAATATATTCATATTCTTTTTTATCAATATCCATGCTAATACATAGAGTTGACTTTAATTACATAAGAATAGCCATGAAATACCTCAGCTCTTCTCTTGTCGGATCACTCCTTGCTTTAGGTTCATTGGCAGGTATTCCCCAACACACGCACAAACGCCTTCCACTTTAGAACAACAAAAACAGGTTCCCGGATATTATCAATACAGCTTTGGAGATTACCAGATTACTGCCCTGCTGGATGGCACCAATTATTTAGCCAAAGCCTTGTTTAAGGATATTCCTGAAGCAGAAGTGAATCAGATTTTAAAAAAATATTATGTTGACCAAAGCAAAGGCATCCAGACCTCCGTCAATGCTTTCCTGGTAAATACAGGCAAAGAACTGGTCTTGGTGGATAGCGGTGCTTCTAGCTGTAATGGGCCAAACTTTGGGTCTATTTATTCAAATTTACAGGCATCTGGACAAAAGCCTGAGCAAGTCAATACGATCTTATTAACGCATTTACATCCTGATCATGTTTGCGGCATCAGTAATAACGGCGTTGCCAATTTTGCCAATGCGAATATTTATGTATCGCGAGCCGAACTGGATTTCTGGATGAATCCTAAAAGTGTAGAAAAATTACCAAAAGCAAAACAGGCCGGTTTTTTGGGTACAGTCGATAAAATCAAGAAAGCCATCGCACCTTATCAGGCCAAAGGTCAGTTAAAGACCTTTAAGGCTAGCGATAAAATCCATGGTTTTGAGGTGATCAGTTCAGCTGGGCATACACTGGGACATTTTGGTTTTAGCTTAAAATCACAAGGTCAGGAAATGATATTTATTGGGGATATTGTACATTCCCATACCATTCAGTTTGATCGTCCACAGACTGCTATAGATTTTGATATCGATCCGAAAAAAGCGGTTGAAACCCGCTTAAAGTATTTTGCGGAATATGCAAAGAATGGCCAGACGGTGGCAGCACCACATTTACCATTTCCGGGAATTGGGCATGTCTATTCTAAAGATGTTAAAAGCTATCAATGGATTCCCGTACATTTTAAAGATTAATTTCAAATGATTAGCCGTCCCTTGGAAAGCTAGTAAGAATGATCACTTTCCAAGGATGAGGACTTCAACTGTTGAAACTATTTCATTCCGAAAATAAGTTTTAATCCGAGCACGGTCATCACCGCACCTGCTGCACGGTCAAACAATGCCTTAAACTTTAAATATACACGGCGTGGCTTTTCAGCAGAAAGTGCGACAGCCACCAGTGAGCACCAGCCAGCATCAATAAAAAAACATAAAATGGGCAAAGCAAAATAGAAATAGTTCGGAATTTCTTTTGGTAATAAGGCGGTAAAAATACTGGCCAGCACAATCGCAATTTTTGGATTCGACAACTGCGTGATTAAACCTGTGGTAAAAGCGCGACGTAAAGACATCTGTTTGGTAATGCTCGAATCTGCCTCAATCGGATCTTTGGCATGCTTAATAATTTTAAAAGCCAGCCAAAGTAAATATAGACCCCCACAAATTTTTAAGGCCAGATAAGCCGACGGCACAGCCAGCAAAAATGCCTGCAAACCCAGTACTGCCAGCAAACCGAAAATTGCTGCACCTAGACCAGTTCCCAGTGCAGTAAATAAACCATGTTTACGTGAAATCGCAATTGAATTTTTTGCCACATAAATAGAAGTCGGCCCGGGACTCATTGCACCTAACATCAGGGCAACAGCAATTGAGCCTAAAATCCAGAATGATTCCACGAGATAACCTGACTTAAAAATTGAAGGATTATTTTAAGCAAAAACCGGATGATTTGCTTTAAAAATTTCAGTATTGGTCAGGAATTTTAGTTACTGTAATGACTTACTGTTTTAACTGATCCTGAGCAATAAATTGCGTGTCTAACAGTTGGTAATCCTGATCATGTACCGGTACACCACCAATAATCATGGTACGGGTCTCTGTTTTAGGTTTATTCATCGCATCATCACAACCCGACAAACTGAGCATTACACCAACCAAAACAGCATAGGACAATATTTTCATTATTCTACCCTCCTCAAGGGTTTCCTATGCTTAGATTAGCATTCCTGCTTAAATAATCAGCAAAATATTTGTGACATTCTGCGTCAATTTTTTATCTCATGCCTGAAAATGACTTATTCTCAATCCCTGATCTTTACTGCTTTCGCTATAATGGCCGAATAACTGACTGTGTTAATTTTTATGTTTGCAGAGATTGCCCAAAATATTCCCGATCAACAGATTAATTTTCACGATATTATTTTAACAATACGTCGTCTGGATCTGGTACATCCGCAAATTTCAGGCAACAAGTTTTTTAAACTGAAATACAATTTTCTGGAAGCACAAAGACAGGGTTATCGGCAGATTCTCAGCTTTGGTGGTGCGTATTCCAATCATATTGCGGCCACTGCATTTGCCGCACAGCAGTTTGGTTTTCAAAGTGTGGGGATTATTCGGGGTGAGGAGCTGGCCCATCGGCCACTCAATCCGACTTTAGCCACCGCACGGCAGTTGGGGATGCAGCTACATTTTGTCAGTCGTGAACACTATCGTCGCAAGCAACAGCCTGAGTATCTGGCCGAAATCGCACAACAATTTCCTGAGCATTATCTCATTCCTGAAGGTGGAACCAACGCTTTGGCCATTCAGGGCTGTCGGGAAATTTTAAGCCCGCAAGATGCTCAATTTGATGTGGTTTGCTGCGCAGTAGGCACTGGTGGAACCATCACCGGTCTGATCGAAGCCAGTCAGGCGCATCAGCAGGTTTTAGGATTTTCAGCGCTGCAAGGCTCATTTTTAAAAGATGAAGTCGCGCAACTAACCAGCAAAACCAACTGGACTATTCTGGATGATTATTGCTGTGGCGGCTATGCCAAAACCAGCACAGCCCTCATGCAGTTTATTCGGGATTTTGAAACCGAATTTGCCATTCCACTAGAGCAGGTCTATACCGCTAAAATGTTGATGGGCATCTTTGATTTGATTGAAAAAGATTATTTCCCAGCAGGATCTAGACTGCTGGTGATTCATAGCGGTGGGTTGCAAGGCCGTAACATGGATACTACTTCTACAATTGCTTAAGCCTGAATCGGTTGATTATTATTCAGCGCAATCATCCCTTTGACCAAGCGGTAGATATGCCAGATAAAGACCAAAAATATGATTAGAAATCCGATCAAGATCATAGTTAATAAGCCACCAACAATATAACCCAGCAAACTGACCCAGAAGGTTTTAATTTGCCAGTCCACATGACTTTCCAGCCAGGTGCCGCGCATTTCATCACGTTTAATATAGTTCATGATAATGGCTATAAATGGGGTCACACCCAGAAAAAACCCCAGAATATAAAGAATATAACTGATCAGGTTGTATTGTTTTAGATCCTCTGACGTTGCCATAAGCCCTGCCTTATTATTGTGATTTTTGTAAAACTGTACAAAAACTATGCATGATTTTAAGCCGACTTACAAATATTTTATGTTTAAACTCTAATACGGATTGGCAATCAGCCTGTTGATTGTTCAGGAATAGAGAAAGCGGAAATAAAATTGTCTATAATGCTTTCCTTTTGTTCTCCCTCGAGTGTTTTATGTCTTCCAAGCAATACGATGTTCTCGTCATAGGTGCCGGTGCTTCAGGTTTAATGACGGCGTATATGGCTGCACAACGTGGACGTAAAGTCGTAGTGGTGGAAAAAGCCAATAAAGTTGGCAAAAAAATCCTGATGTCTGGCGGCGGTAAATGTAATTTTACCAATCTGGAGGTCGAACCAAGCCATTATATTTCGCATAATCCACATTTCGTCATTTCAGCATTAACGCGTTATAGCAATTGGGACTTTATTGGCCTGGTCTGTGAATATGGTATTGCTTATGAAGAGCGCAAACATGGACAACTGTTTACCCTCAATGGTGCAAAAGATATTCTGTCGATGCTGTTGGCAGAATGTGACAAGACCGGTCTGGTCGATCTTAAAACCAGCTGCGAAGTAAAGGCAGTCAATCCGGTCGATGATCAAGGATTTCAAGTCGCTACATCACTTGGATATTTTGAGGTTGAATCTGTAGTAGTGGCATCCGGCGGCTTGTCCATCCCGACGCTGGGCGGTTCGGGCATTGGCTATGATATCGCAAAACAGTTTGGACATCATGTTTATCCAACCCGTGCCGGTTTGGTGCCCTTCACTTTCTCTGATGGATTTAAGGAGGTGACGACTCGTTTGAGTGGTAATGCCGTAGAAGCGACACTCTCCAATGAGCTCAACAGTTTCACCGAAGCACTGCTGTTTACCCATCGTGGTTTAAGTGGCCCAAGCTCCCTGCAATTGTCCAATTACTGGAATGTCGGTCAAAGCTTTCAAGTCGATTTCTTACCAAGTGTAGATTTGCTGGATTTCTTTAAAACCAAAAAACAAAGCCAGCCCAAAGTGTTATTGCGCACTTTACTCAATGAATTTTTACCGAAAAGTGTCGTGGCTGAATTACAGGGTCTAATCTGGACTGACGTCGCAGAAAACCCAATTGGCAATATCAGTGATAATCAACTGGAGCAGATTGCGACACGGCTGCATGGTTTTGAAGTGAAACCATCCGGAACAGAAGGCTACCGTACTGCGGAAGTGACTTTGGGTGGTGTGGATACCAGCGAGGTTTCTTCAAAAACCATGGAAAGTCAAAAGCAGAAAGGCCTGTATTTTATTGGTGAGGTGCTGGATGTTACCGGGCATTTGGGCGGCTATAATTTCCAATGGGCATGGTCATCCGCGCATGCCGCATCGGAATATGTTTAATCAATAGATCATCAAGACTGATATTTAGTTCATTCCAGATAATCTGTCTTAAACAGCTTGAGATTGGCCGTATTTCCTAAACGGTCAATCGTCAGCTGCATTTTTCGAGTGGCTTCTCGCAAATATAGCGGTGCTTCATCTGCTGAAGTGTTCTTGAATGTATATGATAGTGTTTGCCACATGATGTTGATCTCCCTTTTTTATATTTTTAATGCAAGAAGAATACCAAAATCATTTTAGTATTCACCTGAATATTATATATTTCTTAAAGGCCAAATTCTATTGTTTGTTATTCAGCAGAATTCTTTCAGTTAAATTCGTCTGTATCAGGTATTTTCCTATCCAGCGCTCGCTCTGACTGCTCGTCCTGTTTGCTCTTCACAAAAATAAATCGATAGGCCGCGGTAAAAAAGCCAATGGTAATTCCCGCGATAACCAAAGGAGCCAGAACTTTGTTGGGTTTCTTGCTATTCATTTATTTTTCCTCGTGACTGAAAAAAATCGACCACATGAGCGTGGCCGATTTTGGTTAAAAATGACAGGTTATTTCAGGTCATCTTTTTTCTGAGTGGAATGATTAAGATCTACATCAGGCTCTTTTTCTCCGGTTGAACCAAATGGATTATTGACTGGCGGATGAGTCGGATCGACTTTTACTGAATCAGGTACGGCTTGATCCGCATCCGGATCAATACCCAATGATTCATCATCCTGCGGTGCAGTGGTGAGGATTGCCGGTGTGGTATGCGATAAGTCCGTACTCATTGGCGTAGTACCCTCTGCGTCTGAATCTTGATTTGGCACAATACCTGCTCCTGGCGTAGTGGTTGAAGAATCAGCAGTACCGGTCATGTTTTGTGAACGGTCGGAGTATTGTCCCATTGATGTATCTGTAGAACCCATCCCCATCGCTGCACCTGTCGTGCCTGCCATGTCCGTTGTACTTGAAGTACTCTGAGTACCTAATCCTGAAAATATGCTGTTTTCAGCTTGATCTTTGACTGGATTCGGTTCTTTGGCTTCGCGTTTTGCTTTATCAATCAGATCTGTTAAAACTCGCTCCGCAGGCTGACGACCACCCAGACCAAAAGCCAGAGCAAATGCTACTGCGACAGCACCCAGCGTTAAACCAAATGCCAGGTTCACAATCGAGTCGGCAATACCCATGGCACGTAGACCCATGGCAACGACCAAGCCCATAATCAGGACACGCACCAGATTCGCTAACCAGCGTGAGCTGTTATATTCACCGCGTTGTACGATGTTCGCGACAATATTTGCCAGCCAGAAACCGATCACCAGAATCACGGCACCGAGCAAGATGTTGGCGCCGAAGTAAATAAACATCGCAATCAGGCCGCTCACCTGTTCAAAGCCGAGACGGTCTGCTGCTTCGGACACTGCAAATAACATGGTGAACAATACGATCAGATAACCGACCACACTCGAAAGTTTAGTGGTGCCTAAAAAACGCTGTACATCCAGTTTGGCAGGAATTTCATCAACACCTGTACCCGATACCACTTCAACCACCAGACGTGCGACCAGTTTAGAGACCACATAAGCCAGAATCAGAATTAAGGCAGCAGCAATAATATTCGGAATGGCATTCATGATTTCATACAGCATCGCCGTGGCAGGCTGAGAAATCGCTTCGACACCCAATGCTTCAAAAGCAATAATCAATGCAGTAATGATCACGACAGCGAAGATGAATGAACCAATCACCTGTGCCACATTGGAATTTTTGAAAATACCTACTTTTTCAGCTTGTTGTTGTACATTCAGACTGTTTAATAGGCCTTCAACAATACCGCGAACAATTTTTGCCAGAATATAACCGACAAAAATGATCACTGCAGCAATAAAGATATTTGGTAAGTAGCTTACGACATCAGTCAGCATATTCTGAACTGGTAACAACAGACCGTTGAGTCCCAGAATAGACAGTACGATTGGCAAGAACAGTAATAAAATTAACCAGTAAGCAATTTCACTGATGTTCTGACTAATGGGACTGACACCCACTTCAGCACTGAGTTTTTCGTCTAGTTGGGTTCGGTCAAGTAGCTTTTGTAGCCCTATTTTCACCAGGTTGGCGACAATCCATCCTATGAATCCGACTGCAATTGCACCTAGTAACTGCGGGATAAATAACAGGAATTGCTGAATCATATTACTGAAAGGACCACTGATACTGGTCAGGTTGAGTACATTCAGTGAACCAATTACGGCAATAATCAGAATAATCCAGAACACCACCCGGGCAATAATACTTTCGATATTAGAGCGATGGCCTGTTGCCGTATTTAAGTGTGTATTGGTTCCAAGTTTTTGCAAGACTTTCTTGACTGCTGCCGAAACCAGTAATGCAATGATCCAACCAATGACTAATATGGCAATTGCACTCAGAATGGGATGAAACTGATCCCAATAATACATGGCGTCGAAGCCGCCACGCGGACTTCTCATATAATCATTCATGTTGTTTTACCCTCTTTGTTATTAAGCTATTTATCTGAAATCGGGAGCCTATCCTTGAAACATTCAGCCCCTTCTTCTTTCGGATTCACCTTCAGATTTGATGTTTTTAGATTTAAACCAGCTAACTATCATTAGCTTAAACATCACAATATATTGCAAAAAAGCCCCAGTGGTTTCACTAGAGCTTTTGATATATGTCTGAGTTATCGAGCCGCCTGTGCATCATCTGTCGCAGTTGCTGTTGCTTCTGTTCCATCACCTAGCGTTGCAGTAGCTTCTGTAGGTTCACCGACTGGAGTCGTATTGTTTGGTGTCGCAGGTTGTACATTAGGGTTTGGATGTCCAGCAGGTGCATCATTTGCGTCTGGATTCATGTCAGCAAACATATAGAACAGTAATGCCAGTAAAAAGATACCTACCAAAATCAAGATATAAACAGGAATACGCTTTTTTTGCGTCACTGCTGTCTGATGATCTAAAGGTGGTTTTTTATTGAAATCATCGACCATAACCATCCTCACTCTTTGTTATTCATAAGTAGATTTTTAGCATAACAAGCAGTTAAAACAGCTTCTGTGACAAAACATGGTGAGATGGTGACGGGATGTAAGTTATATGTATGAATAATATTTAGAATAATCTTTAAGCAATCGTGCTCATTTTTAATTCACTGATCGCTACTGGTTGATGGTGAATGGGTTTAACTCAGTATTATCCTGCTATTCATTTTCCCCTCATGTGAATGACATAGAAAATTACTGGCAGATCAACACATCTAATCGCTTGAATAATTGCAACACTATTCGCTTAAACCTTCTTATAGAGCTATATAAAGCGTATCAGAAAAGAAAAAGGCTCTATAATCAATCTGATAATGAGGTTTAGCTTCTCCATTCTTTTCCAATCCCAGTTTGCTTGAGTTGCCTGAGTGGTATGCAGTCCTTTGAAATTCAAGAGCTTCAGTACGCGACCTCAGGGCAGAACCAACACTAAAATTTGCGCTAAACAATAGCACTGCTCAGTTTCTATAAAATGGGCTATAATGTGTCCCTCATTTTTTTATTTCATCGAGCTCTATGGCGTATCGTCAACAAAGTGTATCGTTGGATCTTGACACTGATGTCACCCACCAATGCACTTTGCATCATACTCGCGATCAGCATCTGATCGGGATTATCGAATTCAGTAAACCGAGTTTTGCACTGCGCTGGCAAGACCTGGAGTATTTCCGTCGTCGTACTGAAGAGTTTTCCGTGATGCCTTTCCCGGACTGTGTCAACGCAATGATTATCGATATCCGAGATGTAACAGCATGGCTTGACAATGAAGTGCCAATTATTCCATGGCGTTTATTGGAAGAGGATTGTCCGGTACGCTTAGTCGTCCCTGCGGATCGTCTTGAGCATTACGCTGGATTCTTTGAACCGACCTGGCTCAGTTCCGATGTCGAAACGGCCATTCAAGAAATTCGTGAATCGATGGATATGTTTGTGCATTAAGCTTGAACCGATAAAAAAACCTCCAGTTTGGAGGTTTTTTTATGACTTTTTCTTTCTTATGCTTGTAGTTCAATCTCTTTATTTATTTGCATTCCTTTGAGCATCTCGCAGATTTCCTTTTCTGATTCAGTAACATTTCAGCAATAAATTCAGCTTGAGTCATGCTTGAATCATCAACTAAGATGAATATAAACGAATACTTAGACTTTATAGCAATAATCAGAATATTGTCTTAGCAGCGCCTGAAAACGGGCGTACTCATAATAATTGAAAATGAAAAATGGAGTTTCACGATGAAAGCAAAGACTCAATTCGCTACGCTGCTGTGTGCCAGTGCCCTGACCTTGGGACTGAGTGCCTGTAGTGATAATCAGGCACCAAGCAATCAGCAAGGCAGCCAGAATACTTCTGGCACGCTCAATAAGATCAAACAGTCCGGCACGATTGTATTAGGTTATCGTGACTCCTCGATTCCATTTTCTTATATCGCTGACAATCCGAATCAGCCGGTCGGCTATGCCCATGACCTGCAACTAAAAGTGGTCGAAGCCGTCAAACAAAAGCTGAATCTTCCTGATTTAAAAATCCGCTACAACCTGGTGACCAGCCAGAACCGGATTCCACTGGTCTCCAACGGTACGGTTGATCTGGAATGTGGCTCGACGACGAATAATAAGGAACGCCAGCAACAGGTCGATTTCTCTGTTGGCTTTTTTCAAGTAGGTTCCCGTCTATTAACCGCAACCAATTCTGGTATTCAAGATTTTAGCGATCTGAAAGGCAAAAAACTGGTGACCACTGCCGGCACCACATCGGAACGCTATATTCGTCAGCATGAAAAAGAATTGGGCCTTGGTGAAATTATTTCGACCAAAGACCATGCAGAATCCTTTTTAATGCTGCAAAGTGGCCGTGCTGCTGCATTTATGATGGATGACATTTTACTGGCGGGAGAAAAATCCAAGGCTAAAAATCCGCAACAATGGCACATTGTGGGTACAGCGCCCATCAATGAAATCTATGGCTGTATGTTACGTAAGGGAGACCCCGAATTTAAGCAGGTGGTAGATGACGCGATTAAAGCCACATATAGCTCCGGTGAAATCAATAGCATGTACCAGAAATGGTTCCAGTCGCCGATTCCACCGAAAAATATCAATCTGAACTTTGCCATGTCTGATGACTTGAAGGCCCTGATCAGCACCCCGCATGACCGCGATCAATAGATTCTGAATCTTATTCATCTGCTTAAGCATCATCTGTTTAAGCCCATTTTGGAGTGATCATGAATTACAGCTGGAATTGGGGTGTCTTATTACAACCGACCGGGATTGGTGATAGCACCTATCTCAACTGGATCATGACTGGCCTCGGCTGGTTAGCGGTCATTGCGATTGTAGCCTGGTCGATTGCCATGCTCTTGGGTAGCCTGCTGGGCATCATGCGCACCTTGTCCAGCCCAACGGCCCGGGCGATTGGTAGTGCTTATGTCACCATTTTTCGGAATGTGCCTTTACTGATCCAGTTATTTATCTGGTTCTATGTGGTTCCGAATTTTCTGCCGAACAGCATTCAAAGCTGGTGGATCAATGATCTGGGAGCCAATACCACGGCGCTGATTTCAGCCAGTATTGGTTTGGGACTGTTTACCGCAGCGCGGGTTTGTGAGCAGGTGCGTACCGGGATTGAAGCCATTCCACCCGGGCAGATCAATGCCGGCTATGCCGTGGGGTTTAGCACCACACAATTATATCGCTATGTGATTTTACCGCAGTCTTTTCGCATGATCTTACCCCCCTTAAGTTCTGAACTGACCAACTGTGTCAAGAACACCTCGGTGGCCTCACTGGTCGGGGTTGCGGAACTCATTTCCCAGATGAAAACCATCAGCGAATATACGCAAAATACCATTGAGATTTACACCTATGTCACCCTGATTTTTATCCTGATCAATGTCTGCCTGATTGGCTTGATGAACTTTCTGGAAAAGCGCCTTCAGGTGCCCGGTCTGATTGCGGGGACTAAATAATGGAATGGTTCACTGCATTTTTTCAGGATTTACAATTATCCGCACCTGCCCTATGGCATGGTCTGAGCATTACTTTAAAAGTCTTATTTTTTGCCACCATTGGCGGGGTCTTTATTGGCACCTTACTGGCATTGATGCGGCTGTCTTCAATCAAGGTGTTGAACTGGATTGCCAAGGGTTATGTCAACCTGTTCCGTTCAATTCCCCTGCTGTTGGTACTGATGTGGTTCTACTTCGCTGTGCCTTTTATCTATACTGGGGTGACTGGAAAATATCTGACCGTGGATACGGCACTGGTGTCCAGTATTGTGGCTTTTATGCTGTTTGAAGCCGCCTATTTTTCCGAAATTGTCCGTGCCGGAATCCAGTCTATTCCTAAGGGACAAACAGATGCGGCCTCTGCCCTCGGCATGAGCTATGGCCAGTCCATGCGCCTGATTGTACTGCCTCAGGCCTTTCGCAAAATGACACCGCTATTATTACAACAGACCATTATTTTGTTTCAGGATTCCACCATGGTGTATGCAATTGGCCTGTTGGACTTTTTTCGCACCAATTATGTGCGTGGTGACCTGATGGGCTTACTCACCCAATATATTATTTTTGCCGGTTTGGTCTATTTCACCATCAGTATGATCGCCACCTATATTGTTAAAAAATTACAGCAGAGGTTAACTGTATGAACGAAGCCAAAGTCATGATTGACCTCCAGCATGTCAGTAAATGGTATAAAGATTTTCAGGTACTGACCGACTGCACCACCCAGATTCGGCAAGGTGAAGTGGTGGTGGTTTGTGGTCCTTCTGGTTCAGGAAAATCCACCCTGATTAAAACTGTCAATGGTCTGGAACCTGTTCAGCAAGGCAGTATTCTGGTCGATGGAATTAAAATTAATGATCCGAAAACCAATTTAAATAAACTAAGAAGTCGCGTGGGCATGGTGTTTCAGCATTTTGAATTGTTCCCGCATCTCAGTATTACTGAAAATCTGAGCATTGCCCAGATCAAGGTATTGGGTCGTTCTGAAGCCGAAGCCAAACAGAAAGGGCTTGCCTATCTGGATCGGGTCGGCTTAAGTGCACAGGCCAATAAATTCCCGGCACAACTTTCTGGCGGACAACAGCAACGTGTCGCGATTGCTCGTGCGCTGAGCATGGATCCGATTGCCATGTTGTTTGATGAACCAACTTCTGCGCTTGACCCTGAAATGATTAATGAGGTTCTCGATGTCATGGTCGGTCTGGCCAAAGAAGGCATGACCATGATGTGTGTCACCCACGAAATGGGCTTTGCCCGACAGGTTGCCAACCGGGTCATCTTTATGGATCAGGGAAAAATTGTGGAAGATTGCAGTAAAGATGATTTCTTTAATACAGCGCGTGGTGAGCGTGCCCAGCAATTCCTGAACAAGATTCTGCACTAAGCTGTCATTATTCACCTTGCAGATAAAAAAGCTCATCCAAGGATGAGCTTTTGACAATCAGCAATTCAGACTTACCAATAATTCTCGACTGCAATATTGCCTTCACCACGCCGGTTCATGATCAGGCCACGGGCTTTTAAGGCTTCTTTGGTATCATCGACCATTTCCGGGTTACCGCAAAGCATGACATGGGTGGTTTGCGGATTGAGCTGCATACCTGCGGCTTTTTCCAGCTCGCCATTGGCA
The DNA here is from genome assembly GCF_022869025.1 of Acinetobacter sp. F-1. Classification (NCBI taxonomy): domain Bacteria; kingdom Pseudomonadati; phylum Pseudomonadota; class Gammaproteobacteria; order Moraxellales; family Moraxellaceae; genus Acinetobacter; species Acinetobacter sp. F-1. The sequence continues at coordinate 12,936 of NZ_JAJKFX010000016.1, forward strand.
ATCAGCACCGGTAAGCGGTCGTGCAAAGGTGCATCAGGCTCACGGGTAATAATCGGAATAAATTTAAATCCGCTATGTCCTTCGCCAAAGGTTTCGGCAATTTCCTGAATCCGTTCCACATAAGCGAGTTCAGCCCGGCTACGCACGCTATATACCAGATTGATTTTTTCGTATTTGCTCCAGGTTTCAAAGTCTTGCAACATACACAGAAACGGTGCCAGACCAGTTCCAGTGCCCAGTAACCACAAGTCTTTGGGCAAGGGCAACTGATAACGGGCCAGCGTCAGATAACCATACGGAATTTTTTCCAGAAACAGCTCATCCCCTACTTTAAGGTGCTGTAAATTGGAGGTAAATTTACCTTCTGGAACCACAATCGAAAAAAACTCCAGAGTTTCATCAAAAGGAGATGACACCACCGAATAGGCACGAACCACTAGTTCATCTCCCACTTGCAGGCCAATACGCGCAAATTGCCCCGCAGTGAATTTGAAGTGTGCCGGGCGTGTCATGGTGAAACTGAATAATGTATTGGTCCAGCGGTGTACAGATAAAACTTTTTCTTGGCTAAATTTTTCAATTGACATGATTTCAACGTGGCATGAAAGACTGTGCTCATGGTAGCATGGCAATATAATTTATTAATATTTTTTAAATGTTAAGGCTCTACTCATGCGCATGACTTTACGCCAATTGGCTGTTTTTGTAGCAGTGGCACAAGAGGGTACCGTAACGAAGGCTAGCGATGCCGTCAAACTTACTCAAAGTGCGGCTAGTATGGCTTTAGCAGATCTGGAAGATGGTCTGGGTGCTCCATTATTTGACCGTCTAGGCAAACGTTTACAGCTCAATGACCTAGGGCGCTTTCTTCTCCCTCAAGCGCTGGAAATTTTAGGTCGATGCGAATCTTTTGAACAGGTTGCGAAAGGTGAGCTTCAAAGTATCGATTTACGTTTAGGTGCAACCCTGACCATTTCAGATTACCTGATTCCTGACCTGATGGCCGATTTTCTAAAAATTCAGCCTCAAGCGCATTTACAGCTGCAAGTTGGTAATACCCGTCAAATGATTGAAGCGGTGAATCAGTTCCAGCTAGATCTGGCCTTGATCGAAGGCTCCTGTCATCTGCCACAACTGCAATGTATCCATTGGCGCGATGATGAGCTCGCGGTGTGCTGTGCACCGGATCATCCCCTAGCGCAATTGAACCGTGAGCTGACCGCGGAAGATTTCAAATCTGTAGAGTGGATTCTGCGCGAAGAAGGTTCAGGTACTCGCGAAGTATTCGACAATGCCATTTTGAAAGATGTGCCGGATGCCAATATCCGTCTGACACTTGGCCATAATGAAGCAATTTTGAAAATCGTAGCAGGCGGAATCGGCATGTCCTGTATTTCCAAACTTGCGATTGAGCCTTTACGCGAGAAAGGTCAACTGGTGATTCTCAATACTCCGTTCTGGTCTTTAACGCGTCCATTGTTTATGCTGGTACATCGCCAGAAATATCAGGGGCCAGGCCTGAGAGCCTTTATGAATTTCTGTGAAGCTTAAATTTTTTTTTCAATCAAAAAGCACCTTAAGGTGCTTTTTTATTACCATCGTGAATCATTTTCACAGGGTTCACCATCGCCATCACCATCCATTTTAGTATTGGGACAGTTATGAACGAAAAATAATGCCTCCTCATAAGAACCCATCTGGCTACAATGTTCTCTTCCATCACATTTAAATTGAGACACAGATGGCGAAGCCGTTTCTGGAGTTTTCAGATTAACCGGGTTACTTTGGCTTGGTACCTCAGTACCGCGATTTTCGAGGTTCTTTCTGCCCTGCTCAGATAATCCCTCCATAGCTAAATCACCTTGTGCCGCTCGCTGCTCAACTACGATTCGTTGCTGCTCTACCATCAGTTGTTCAAGCTTCTGCTGTTTTTGAACTTGGTAGCTTTGGTATTTGTTATAAACAAGCCCAACAAGAATCGCAATAATAATTAGTCCCGATATTGTGATTAGTTTGGATCGAGTTGATGATTTTGTCTTTTCATAACGTGGAGAAACATGTACTTCAGGATCTTCATATAAATCATTATTCTGCTTAATAACCAATTTTGATTTAATATCCAGCCGGACAATATGGTCTGCCTTAAACTTTCCATTATCTTCAACCATTAAAAACTTTAATTTTTCCCCAATTTTTAGTGGAATATTTTGATTGGGAAAGTCTTTAATGTGAAAAAATAAGTCTTTAGATTCCCCTTCGATTTGAATAAAACCAAAACCACGTGCTTCGTGATAGGTTTTGATTTTCCCCTCTTGAAACATAATTCACTCTTGTCTTTGATATTTTTAATAATTGTAATAAAAAATACATCAAAAAGCTTTTATGAAATTCTTTAATAGAAAAACCAAAAAAGCACTTATAGGCGCTTTTTTAAATTGAAGAATAGAGAAATACCGAGTTAAAAATAGAAAATTAAAAATTTCTGGTTTAAATTTATACTTCACCCAAAATTATAAAACCAACTGCGGATACCAGTGCCAACCATAGCGTTGGGCTAAAAAGAATTGAACGCTTTAACGGAACAGATATTGTGGGTGCCAAAGATGGTAATGCCACAACTTCCGCTACAAACTCGTCCTGTACTTTGACATCTAGGCGTACCATATTGTCCAATATTATGGTTTCCTGATGAGGAATCATTCTAAATTTAAGCAGTTCTCCAATTTGAGGATCAATTTCAGGTGAAGGTAAATCCTGTAGCCTAAAACTTAGTTCTTGAGCGTCATCTGCTAACTCAATGCTGCCTGTACCACGTTCGGAATCATAAGTTTTAATTTTTCCATTCCTAAACATGACATTTATCCCTATAAATCAACAGATAGTATTTTAAGTGAGAAGAAATAGAGATGATTGTAGCGCTTTGGTAGACGTTTTATTGTTTGCGTAACGAAGTATAAGCTTTAAGTTACAAAACCTGAGGTAAGACTATAGTTCATGAATTTTTAGATAAAAAAAGAGGCGAAAACGCCTCTTCATTTAGTCAAATTCACGGTTAATTAACGCTTGAGATTTGATAGTAATGCGGAAGTAATTGACTGGTTATGTGCAGCGACCTTAGATTTTTTAGCTTTCTTTGAAGTATCCTCAACACGTTCAATCTTAATGGCTTTATACTTATCGCCATTTTCTACCACATTAAATTTCACACGTTCATTGCGTTTTGGCTCGCCTTCTGCCGCAGGAAAGTCTGAAATATGGAAGAACACATCTCCCTCAGCTGAACCAATAAAACCAAAACCTTTTGCAGGGTCGTACTGTTTGATTTTGCCCTGATATAATTCATCTTTCATGCTGTTATCCTATGCTGAAAATGCCCGATCTACATTATATAAAAAAGAGGCTGTAGTAGCCTCTTTTTTCGTCCTGTTCAAAAATTAGTCTTTTTGAACTGAACCAAAGATTTTATCGCCAGCATCGCCAAGACCTGGAACGATGTAACCATTTTCATTTAAGCCATTATCGATAGAAGCAGTAAAAATCACGACATCCGGATGCGTAGCTTCTACACGCTTAATGCCTTCTGGGGCAGCAACCAAAACCATCACACGAATGTCTTTACAGCCGCTGGCTTTCAGTACATCAATTGCAGCCACTAAAGAAGAACCTGTTGCCAACATTGGATCAATGATCATCGCGATACGGTTTTGTACGTCTGGAACCAGTTTTTTATAATAGGTACGTGCTTCCAGAGTTTCTTCATCACGCTCTAAACCAAGTACCGATACTTTTGCACTTGGAATCAGGTTCAGGAAACCGTCGAGCATGCCAATACCGGCACGTAGAATTGGCACAACGGTGATTTTTTTACCCGCGATACGGTCAACTGTAACAGCGCCATTCCAACCATCAATGTCATGTTCAACCATTGGCAGGTCTTTAGTTGCTTCATAAGTCAGAAGCATGGTCACTTCTTGAGCTAACTCACGGAAATTCTTGGTACTGATATCTGCACGACGGAGTAAACCAAGCTTATGTCGAATGAGTGGATGACGGATTTCATGGATTGCCACGGGAGAACACCTAAAAGGTTAAAGATAAATTTCCGCTATTATAAAGGCTTTTATTGATTTGTATAAATAAAAAAGCCCCCAATCATGGAGGCTTTTTTGTAATAACTTCAATCTTTGCAGATATTAGTTAAAACCACTTTGAACCAAAGTGAAAATGAACTGTTGCAATTCAGGTGACATGGCAAAGAATGCATATTTAGATACTGCAATCACTGGATCTGGGTAGACACCGATCACAAGTACCGCAAGCGCAGCAAGAAGTACCATGATACCACCGACTTTTTGACCCCAATGATTCACCGCATCTAGACGTGGTGTTTCCGGTGGTGTCATGTAAAGCACAACCATCACACGTAGGTAGTAGTACAGACCGATACCAGAACCCAGGATGACCATCGCAGTCAGGAACCAGGCTTCGCCTGCAACCGCAGTTTTAATTACCAGGAACTTACCGATAAAGCCGGCAGTTAAAGGAATACCTGCAAGAGACAGCATCATCACTGTCAATACAGCAGTCAATACTGGACGGCGCCAGAACAGACCACGGTATTCAGCCAGACTACCCGCTTCATCCGTATTGTTATACGGACTAGACATCAGCGTAACGACACCGAACGCACCGATCGTTGTTAATACATAGGTAATCACGTAGACGTTTACACTTTCAAAAGTCGCAAAACCTTGAACCTGTAAGAAGTCGGTATTACGTGAACTTACGATGGCAACCAGCAAATAACCAAAGTGTGCAATTGAAGAGTATGCCAGAATACGTTTCAGGTTCACTTGGCGAACAGCCAGCAAGTTACCTGCAAGAATCGACAATACTGCAATAAGCGAAATGATCGTTACGAAGCTGTCTGCCAGGATTAAACCTGAAGACAAAACATAACGAACAAACAGACCAATCATCGCCACTTTTGCCACAGTCGCAAGGAAAGTCGCGATTGGTGCTGGTGCACCTGCGTAGACGTCTGGTGTCCATTTGTGGAATGGTGCCAACGATAATTTAAATGCCACAGCAAATACAATTAAGGCCAGACCAATTACCACAGCTGGCTGACTGAATACAGTAAACAGTTTGCCCGGTTCAGCAACGAAACTTAAAGTACCGGTATAGGCATAAATATATGCCATACCCATCAGCAGCATTGCAGACGCAGTTGCTGAAAGCACCAGATATTTCACACCTGCTTCAAGCGATTGAGAACGTTGATGTGTATATGCCAACAGGCCGTATACAGGAATCGACATCAACTCAAGGCTAATAAAGAATGATGCATAGTGCGAGCTTGCCACCATTAACATTGCACCCGCGACGGATATCAACATCAAGATATACAGCTCTTCACGGTTATCTTTATAAGTTTCGATATACGCGTGTGACAAGGTACTACAGGCAAGTGCAGCAATCAGAATCACAAACTGGTACAACATCGTAAATGGATCTACGATGAACAGATTCATCACATTGGCAGGTGCAAATGTGCCTGCCAACAGAACGAAAATGATATAGAACGCCGCTAAGTTCAGACCAACAACAGTCGTCGTCGCAACAAGATTATGGTTACGCTTGATTGCCGTCAGCAACATCACGACGATCGCAGTTAACGACACGATCATCACAGGTGCGAGCGGCATAAGCTCAGAAAAAGACATTGTGAAGTTCATGGCTTATTGGATCTCCACATTTTCAAGTTGAGTCGTTACCTGATCAGCAACTTCAACCACTTCTTGAACTGGAATGTAGCTATTCGCTAACCACGCCATGCTTGAGTTAGACACATCAAGGAAGCTTTGTGGGTATAGACCAAGCCAAAGTAGACCAAACGCACAGATCAACAATAACGCGATTTCACGTACATTCAGATCTTTTAACGGATGTGTATAGTGCTGTTTTTGCGCTTCGTTTGGCACACCAAACAGGGCTTTGTGAATCAGGATTAGACCGTACAGACCTGCAAAGACCAGACTGATTGCCGCAAGAATAGTGAACGCCGGGAATTGTGCATAAGCACCCATCAAGATCAGGAACTCACCAATGAAGTTACCCAGACCTGGAATACCGACAAGCGCCGCAACAAAGAACATCAGGAAGAATGCAAGATACGGGAACTGACCACGCATCCCCCCCATCAAACGCATGTCACGCGTATGCACACGCTCATATACCTGACCACACATAATGAACAGTGCAGCAGAGGAAATACCATGTGCCAACATCATGATCATCAGACCCTGGAAGGTCAGGATGTTACCTGCGTAAATCGCAAGTAAAACAAAGCCCATGTGGGAAATAGATGTATACGCCAGTAAGCGTTTCATGTCGGTTTGCTGGAAAGCACACCAAGCACCGTAGAAGATACCGATTAAACCCAGAATGATCGCGATATCTGCAAACTGAGCCGAAGCTGCCGGGAAGAACGGAATCACGAAACGCAATAAACCGTACGCCGCAGTTTTAATCAAGATACCTGCAAGGTCAACAGAACCCGCTGTTGGTGCTTGCGCATGCGCATCTGGTAACCAGCCGTGTAATGGGAAAACTGGAAGTTTTACCGCAAAACCGATGAATAAACAGATCATGAATGCATAAGCAAGCGCTGGAACCTGAGCGTCAAGCGTATTCGCCACACCTAATAAATAGTTGTAGTCGAAACGGATTTCGCCAGTCATGGTATAGCCTACAGTCACCAGACCCAGGATACCAATCAGCATCACCAAACCGGCAACCTGCGTGTAAATGAAGAACTTGTTTGCTGCATAAACACGTGACTTGCCTTCTGCCCCTTTATGACCCCAAAGGGCAATCAGGAAGTAGATCGGCACCAGCATCATCTCCCAGAAGAAGAAGAACAGGAACAGGTCAATCGCCAGGAATACACCGATCACACCACCCAAAGACCATAAAAGGTTCAAGTGGAAGAAACCAACGTTCTTTTGAATCTCCCCCCATGAACAGCCGACTGCCAGCACACCCAGGAGTGCAGTCAAACCAACCATAAGAAGTGATAAACCATCCACGGCTAAGTGAATGTTAATGCCAAGGCTCTGAATCCAAGGCAGTTTGAATTCGGCAGCCCACGAAGGTGTCGCAGCGCCTAATTCATAGTTATAGGTACCAGTCTGCCAAAGGACGATAGTCAAAACCAAAGTCACCAGCATACCGATTAGCGCGATATAACGCGGCAAGTGTTGGTCGAGTTTATCGACCAACCAGCATATGAAACCTGCAATGAACGGAATGAGGATCAGAGCCGGCAAAATAATATTGTTTGGAGCTTCCATTTTATTTCCCCACGACCTGAATCACGATCAAGATCATCAGTAGGACAACGACACCGAGCCCCATACTAGATGCATATTCACGCAGTGAACCGGTTTGACGTGAACTTGTAAAGCTGTGACCACTTTTGACCAGTGCAGGAAGTACCAGCCATAAGCCGTCAATTGGATCACGACCGAACAGTTTAGCGAACAGCAAATATGGCTTGACGAAAATCAGGTCATAAAGCTTGTCGAAACCTAATGCATTACGGCAGATATTAACCAGACCCGCACCTACAGAAGTGGCAGCAAAACGTTTGACTGCATTGTAAGCAAAAGCGAACAGCACCACACCGACCACAAGACCCGTCAATGCAACAGCAATGGCGATGTATTCAGCACCATGTGCACCTGCTTCAAGCGCTTCAGGAATAATGAAGGCTGGAATTTGGGCTGCATCTAGAATGCTCATCACGGGTGCTTTCAGTACGATTGCCAGACCTGTCGAAAGGACAGCAAGAATCGCCAGTGGCGCCCAGTAAGTTGCACCTTTGATTTCATGATAAGGCGTGTTTTCTTTGCCGAAGAATACCACCCAGATTAGACGGAATGTATAAATCGAGGTTAAGAAAGCACCTGCAACACCGACCCAGTACAGCGTGTTATACACTGGTAAACCAGCAATATGACTTTGCGTCCAGACTGCAGCAAGAATTGCGTCTTTTGAGAAGAAACCAATGGTCAGGAATGGAATCGCTGCCAAGGCACCGCCACCAATCGCGAAACATGCAAACAGGAATTTGTTCTTGTAGAACAAACCGCCCATCTTGAAGATGTTTTGTTCGTGATGGTAAGCCAAAATTACCGCACCAGACGACAAGAACAAGAGTGCCTTGAAGAATGCGTGAGTCAGCATGTGGAATAGACCCGCCTGGTATGCTTCAGCACCTACTGCCATAAACATATAACCGAGCTGACTCATGGTTGAGTAAGCCAGAATACGTTTGATGTCGGTCTGAACCAATGCAGCAAAACCAGCCACAAGCAAGGTCACCGCACCTGTGATCGAAATAAACACCATCACTTCTGGCGCAAGTTCAAAGACTGCAAACAGACGGCAGCACAGGTAAACACCCGCCGTTACCATGGTTGCAGCATGGATCAATGCAGAAACAGGTGTTGGACCTGCCATTGCATCGGCCAACCATGTTTGTAATGGGATCTGTGCAGATTTACCTGCCGCACCCAAGAACAATAACAATGCTGTCCAGATGGTCAGCGAAGAACTTTGCGTCATTACAGTCGCTGCATTTTCAACGATGTACTGAATGTTCAAAGTACCGAATTGCTGGAAGATCAGGAACATGGCAATCAGCAGGAATACGTCACCGATACGGGTAACAGTAAACGCCTTGATTGCCGCCAGACCATTTGCAGGGTTCTGGTAGTAATAACCAATCAGCAGGTATGAACACAGACCTACACCTTCCCAACCTAAGAACAATAACGCCAAGTTATCGCCAAGCACGAGAAGCAACATGCTTGCAACGAACAGGTTGAAGTAAGAGAAGAAACGTGCAAAGTCTTCTTCACCGCGCATGTACCATGAAGCAAAGATGTGAATTAAGAAACCCACACCTGTCACCATGCCCAGCATCAGTAAAGACAAACCGTCGAGCTGCAAGCTGATGCCCGGTGCAAAACCACCGACATTGAACCAGGTCCACAGGTGCTGAACATAGAGTTCTTTACCATTGTTAACAAAGTCCAGACCTGCAATCAGTGCAAACAGTGCCGATAAACCAACAGCACCAACACCAATTATCGCTGCAACATTTTCAGGAAGCTTGTTGCGCCCCGCCGCTAACAGGACAAAACCAATGAGCGGAAATAAAATTGTTAGATATAAATAACTCATCCGCGCATCTCACTAGCAGCATCCACATCCAGGTGATGGAAGCGATGATAGAACTGAAGGACGATCGCAAGACCAATACAAGCCTCTGCCGCAGCAAGCGTCAGGATCAGGATGAACATGATCTGACCATCTGGCTGTGCCCATGCACTGCCCGCCAGGACGAACGCCAAAGCAGCAGCGTTCATCATGATTTCAAGGCTCATTAAAATAAATAGTAGGTTGCGTCGCACCATTACACCGTAAAAACCCAGTGCAAAGAGAATAGATGCAACGATCAAACCATGCTCTAAAGGGATGTTGCCCATTATTCTTTTTCCTCTTCTGCATCTGGCTCACGTTTACCCAAATGGAATGCAGCTACTAATGCAGCAAGCAATAACATCGCGGCAACTTCAACCAACAACAAGTACTGCGTAAAGAGTGCTTGACCCACGGCTTTCGGGCCCACCATTTCCACACCCATTACCAGTGAAGGCTGTGCGTAATCAGAGTTTAATACCCATACCAGTACCAGACCGATCAGGAAGCTCATCAGCGCCGGATAAGCCCACGCCGATGAAGTTAACCATTTACGTTCTTGTTCAACGGTTTGTTCACCCAGATTCAGCATCATCACCACGAACACGAACAACACCATGATCGCGCCAGCATAGACAATAATTTCGAGGGCAGCCGCGAACGGCGCACCAACGATCATGAACATGCCTGCAACAGCAAGCAAGGATACAATCAGGCTTAATAAAGCATGTACCGGATTCGCGTTAGTCACCACGCGAACCGTAGAGACAATGGCCACAAGGGCCATTAAATAAAATGGCCACATCATGGTAATAGACTCCGTACATCAACAGGTGCACTTTCACGCTGTGCTTGACCTTTGTCCTTGCCTGCAACTGCCATACCGGTGACACGGTAGAAGTTATAGTCAGGATATTTACCAGGACCTGAAATCAGCAAGTGTTCTTTTTCATAGACCAGGTCTTGACGAACATATTCACCGAGTTCGAAATCCGGGGTCATTTGAATGGCTGTGGTTGGACAGGCTTCTTCACACATACCGCAGAAAATACAACGTGAGAAGTTGATACGGAAAAACTCCGGATACCAGCGACCATCTTCACGTTCTGCTTTTTGTAATGAGATACAGCCTACCGGACAGGCAACCGCACACAGGTTACATGCGACACAACGCTCTTCGCCATCAGGGTCACGCGTTAATACAATACGACCACGGAAACGTGGTGGCACGATTTCTTCGGCCGGCACTTCTGGATATAAAATCGTGTCACGTTTACGCGTTACATGGCTAAACACCATCCAAAGCGAACGAACAATCGATCCAAATCCAGCTAGAAATTTAAACATTTTGTTCTCCCTGCCCTTACCACAAGATCACGGCACCAGTCACCAACAGGTTGACTAGAGCTAATGGCAAGCAAATTTTCCAACCAAAGTTCATTACCTGATCATAACGTGGACGCATTAATGAACCACGTGCCAACACGAACATCATTACAAAGAATGCTGTTTTGATAATGAACCAGAATGCTGCTGGAAGGAACGGAATTTCAAGGTTGAATGGCGCGAGCCAGCCACCGAAGAATAACGTCACGATTAAAGCAGAGATCAGTACTACGTTGACGTATTCCGCAACGAAGAACATCCCCCACTTCATGCCGCCGTATTCGACATGGTAACCTTCAGCCAGTTCTTGTTCTGCTTCTGGTTGGTCAAATGGATGACGATGCGTCACCGCAACACCCGCAACCACGAAGATCAGGAAGCCAAGGAACTGAGGCACCACGAACCAGACATCACGTTGTGCTTCAACGATTTCACGCATGTTGAATGAGCCGGCAATTGCCACCACCCCCATCAGCGAGATCCCCAGGAACACTTCATAAGAAATGGTCTGAGCCGCAGAACGTAAACCACCGAGTAAGGCGTATTTGTTGTTGGATGACCAGCCACCGAACAGTACTGCATAGACTGCAATACCTGCCATTGCCATAAAGAACAACAGGCCGATGCTCATGTCTGCCACACCTAGATAAGGTGAAACAGGAATAACCATGAACGACAGCACCGCAGTTGCCATCGCAACTGCTGGCGCCATACGGAAAGTCAGTTTGTCAGCAAATTTTGGTGTCCAGTCTTCCTTGAACATGATTTTCAGCATGTCGGCAACAATCTGGAACATACCGCCCGGACCGACACGGTTCGGACCGTAACGGTCTTGCCACAAGCCGAGTAAACGGCGTTCAATAAAAGACATCAACGCAGCGATCAGTACTACAACCAGCAAGATCACGATCGCTTGAATGACTGAATAGGCAATTGGCCAGTTTTCAGCCCACAGCGGCGTTTGACGGATTAATTCTTGTTCCATGAATTACACTCCTACCGCGACTGAAACAGGCTCTGCCAGAGATACCGTCGGTGCAAGACCGATTGGGTAGCCAATATAACCTGTCGGTAAGTATTCAATGACTTGTACAGGCAGAACAATAGAGGTCTCGCCTGCTTTTACTGTCATTGTTTGACCATTTTGAACATTCAAGCGGGCTGCATCCTGTTCACCGACCGCAAATACCGCTTCAGGAATACGTGTTTCCATCGCCGGTGTTTTTACGGTGAATTCACCTGAACCAAAGATATGGTGCATTGGAACTAGGCGGAAGCTTTCAGCATTAACCAAAACAGGTGCCGGTGCAACAAAGGTACGTGCCGGAAGTTTTGCCAAACGGTCGAATAAACGAACGCCTGAATCACCACCTTTCAAATGACCGCCGACATTGTCCTGGAATTTGTTCCAGGCTTGCGGCGAGTTCCAGCCGGCAGACCATGCAAATGGTACCAGTGCTGAAGGTGTTTGAGTTCCGACATAACCTTCCATCGAGAAGGTTAATGCAGAGTCTTTGTCCACTGGCTGTTTTGGCTCATGGACAGACAATGGCGCGCGCATCGAAGTACGACCTGAGTAACGACGTGGTTCACGTGCCACTTTAAGACCATGGACACGGAAGCCCGCATCTGGTGCTACATCCAAAATACCGTCTAAAGCAGGTACGTTTTTCGCAACTGACTCGATCACATCATCCAGCAACGTCCAAGAAATCGCTTTGCCTTTCACGCCTGTTTCCAGAGCGTGTAACCAGCGCCAAGATTCTTTGATTGCCAATTCAGGATTGTAGTAGCTCGGGTCATACACTTGGTAGAAACGTTGTGCACGGCCTTCTTGCGATACCACCGTACCATCACCTTCAGCAAAGCTTGCAGCAGAAAGCACGATGTCGGCTTTTTTCACTGTTTCAGTTTCAGAGTGATCTAAAACAATCACGTCTTTGCCTGAAAGTGCAGCATCCACTTGTGCAGCAGGTAGACGACGATACAGATCGTTTTCAACCACGATCACTGCATCATAATCTTGTGCAAAGGCTTGCTCTAAGCTTTGACCACCGAAGATTGCCATACCCATCGAGTTCACTTCAGGAACTGTCAAGGTCAAGCCTGCATTACCCAGATTTTGTGCAACTTGTGCAGCAGCTTCCATGATTGATGCATCTTGTAAGCTGGTACCCGAGATGATCAATGGTTTTTTCGCAGCTTTTAAGGTGTCGGCAATCGTTTGTGCAAATGCTTTCGCATCGTCATCTAAACCGAGAATTGCTTCACCCTTCACGCCCGCAGCAACAGCAAAACCTAAACGCGCGATGTCGTTTGGAGAAGCAACCACTTCGCCTTCCGCTACGTCAGACAAACGGGTTTGTGTCGCAGCCAGGATGTAAATCGGAGATTTCGCATCTTGAGCAATACGTTGTACCGGCTCAGCCAGCCATTCCTGGGTACGACGTTCCGCTGCCATCTCTTTGCCTTTATTTTTCGCAGCTTGGCGAACAGATAAAGCCATACGAGGCGCAGTTTGGGTTAAGTCTTCACCTAAGATCAAAACTGCATCATAGCTTTCAATTTCACGCATATTCGGGTTGTAAACACCCTCGGTTTGCATGATTGAAGCTGCAAGTTCAACCAGATTTTGCTCTTTTTGAGATAAACCTGTTGAGAAGTTCTCTTGACCCACCAACTCACGCAGCGCGAAGTTTGATTCAAGTGATGCACGCGGTGAACCAATCCCCAGAACTTTTTTGTCCTGGATATTTGCAATGACCGTATCAAGTGCTGCATCTACTGAAACAGTTTCTACAGTCGCACCTTTACGGAATTGTGGTTGACGCGGACGGTCTTCGCGGTTCACATAACCTGTACCGAAACGGCCTTTATCGCATAGGAAGTATTGGTTAACTTCACCATTGAAACGGTTTTCGACACGGCGAAGTTCACCATAACGCTCACCCGGAGAGATGTTACAACCTGAAGAACAGCCTTGGCATACGCTTGGCGCATATTGCATGTCCCATTTACGGTTATAACGTGCCGAATGAGTTTTATCGGTAAATACACCTGTTGGACAAACTTCAGTCAGGTTACCCGAGAATTCAGATTCTAAAGTGCCTGATTCCGGACGACCGAAATACACACGTGATGCGTTGGCATACACGCCGAAGTCCGTACCACCTGCATAGTCTTTGTAATAACGCACACAACGGTAACAGGCGATACAACGGTTCATTTCGTGAGAAATGAATGAGCCAAGCTCTTGGTTGTAATGGGTACGTTTGGTGAAACGGTAGCGACGACGGTCATGCTGCGTCATTACGGTCATATCTTGTAAATGACAGTGACCACCCTCTTCACAAACCGGACAGTCGTGCGGGTGGTTGGTCATCAAGAATTCAACAATCGAAGCACGGAAATCTTTTGCTTCTTTGTCTTCAATCGAGATGTAGGTATTGTCAGATGCAGGCGTCATACATGACATGACCAAACGACCACGGGTATCTTCCGGATTCGCGTATTGAGTCACGGCACATTGACGGCAAGAACCGACAGAACCTAAGGACGGATGCCAACAAAAGTATGGGATATCAATGCCAAGACTCAAACATGCTTGTAGCAAGTTTTCCGAGCCGTTGACTTCATACGATTTGCCATCGACATGAATTGTAGCCATAGTCGAATTCCTTAAGCTTGTTCTACGGAGCTAACTTGAGCAGCGGCATTCACCACCTTCGCTTCAAATTCGCCACGGAAATGTTTGAGTGCGCCCATGAGCGGTTCCATTGCACCCGGTGCGTGGGCACAGAAAGTCTTACCGATCCAAAGCTTACGCGTTAACTCTTGTAAGTGATCGATATCTTCCTGTTTACCTGTGCCATTTTCCAGCGCTTTTAACGCTTTCACTGCCCAAGGCAAGCCATCACGGCAAGGGGTACAGAAACCACATGATTCGCGTGCAAAGAATTCTTCTAGGTTACGTGTTGCTGAAACCATACATTGGGTTTCATCAACCACCATGAGCAGACATGTTCCCAAACGAGAACCGGCTTTCATGATGCTTTCCGCATCCATCGGAAGATCGATATGCTCGGCCGCCAGGAAGTCCGTTGATGCACCACCCGGTAACCATGCTTTCAGCGTTAAGCCATCGCGCATACCACCCGCGTGATCTTCAATCACTTCACGCGCAGTCGTACCAAAAGGCAATTCCCATAGACCCGGGAATTTCACTTTACCTGATGCACCATAGATTTTGGTACCTGGATCTTTCGATTTGCCCGCAGACAAGCCGATATACCATTCAGGGCCACGCAGCATGATGGCGGGTAAGTTGTTGTAGGTCTCTACGTTGTTGACAATCGTAGGACGACCCCAAGCACCTGCAACTTGCGGGAATGGCGGTTTGGTACGCGGGTTGGCACGACGGCCTTCAAGCGAGTTAATCAATGCAGTTTCTTCACCACAGATATAACGACCTGCACCGGTATGCACGTGTAACTCGAAGTTCCAGCCGGTACCCAGGATGTTATCCCCTAAGTAACCTTTGGCACGAACTTGCTCAAGCGCTTCATTTAAGTACTGAGCCGCTTCGATGTACTCGCCACGGATAAAGATATAACCATGGGTTGCTTCAAGCGTATAACCCGCGATCAGCATCCCTTCGATCAGTTGATGTGGAAGATCTTCCATCAACAAACGGTCTTTGAAGGTACCTGGTTCCATCTCATCGGCATTACAAATCAGGTAACGTGGACCTGAATTGTCATTTGGCGCCATCAGTGACCATTTGATGCCTGCCGGGAAGCCTGCACCACCACGACCTTTAACAGTCGCCGCTTTCACCACGTCCAATACATCTTTAGGCGACATCGACAGGGCTTTTTTAAAGCCTGCATAACCTTCGAGCGCTTCGTAATCATCGGCATTACGTACGTTCGCTTGTTTGCTTAAACGCCATGTGAGTGGATGCGTTTCCGGGTTACCGTCGCCATAAATTGGTTTTGGTTCAGTATTCATACATACTTCTCCAACAGCTGTTTCACCGAAGTCACTTCAACCAGACCGTGCGTGTCTTCATCAATCATTAAGGTTGGGCCTTTGTCACAGTTGCCCAGGCAGCAAATTGGCAGCAAGGTAAAGCGACCATCTGCAGTCGTTTGACCAAACTGAATGCCTAATTCGCGCTGGAATGCTTCTGCCAAAGTTTCCGCACCCATCAAGAAGCACGCAATCGAATCACATAACAAAATTACGTGACGCCCAACTGGCTGACGGTAAATACGGTTATAGAAGGTTGCCACACCTTCCAGATCTGCAACGCTCATGTTCAGCATTTGCGCGATGGCATTCATTTGCGCATCATCTACCCAGCCATTACGGCGTTGTACACACTTTAGCGCGTCCAGACACGCCGCACGTGGGTATGGATAGTGCCCCATGTGATGTTCGATATCGTGAATTTCGTCCGCAGTCAAAATTCCTTCAACGTTCACACGTGGCTTTTTATCAGTCAAAATCATCATAATGCGTTTACCCCTTAGCGATCCACGTCAGCCATTACGACGTCAATGGTCGCTAAATAAATGATTAAGTCAGACATGAGGCTGCCGTTAATCACAGAAGGCATTTGCTGTAAATGCGTGAAGGTTGGTGTACGAATACGGGTACGGTAACTCATGGTTGACTTATCTGAAGTCAAGTAGTAGTTCGACGCACCTTTCACCACTTCCGCCATCACAGATGCTTCACCTGCCGGCATTACAGGACCCCAAGATACGCTTAAGAAGTGCGTAATCAAGGTTTCAATATCTTGTAATGTCTTGTCTTTTGGTGGTGGAACAGCCAGTGGATGGTCTGCTTTGTACGCACCAGACGGCATGTTGTCTAGACATTGCTTGACGATTTTCAGTGATTCTTCGATTTCACGGAAGTGAACCATGACACGTGCATAAGCATCGCCTTCGTACTCTAAAGGAACCTCGAAATCGTAATTTTCGTAGCCGCTATACGGACGATATTTACGAACGTCAAAGTCAATACCTGTTGCACGAAGACCAGTACCGGTTACACCCCAAGCCAATGCAGATTTAGCGTCATATTGCGCTACACCTTGGGTACGACCCATGAATACAGAGTTGCGTAATGCAGCTGTGTAGTATTCATTCATACGCTTCGGCATCCAGTCGAGGATTTCGCGAATGAGGTGCTGCCAGTTGTTTGGAAGGTCGTGCGCAGTACCGCCAATACGGAACCAAGCTGGGTGCATACGGTAACCCGTGATCGCTTCAATCGCGTCATAAATCTTTTGACGGTCAGCGAACATATAAAATACTGGGGTCATACCGCCGGCATCCTGAATTGCAGTACCAATAAACAACAAGTGGTTATTGATACGGAACAATTCCGACATCATCACACGGATACATTGCGCACGGTCCGGTACAGTAATGCCCGCCATTTGCTCCACGCCCATCACATAAGGCATGTTTTGTGCACAACCACCCAAGTAGTCGACACGGTCTGTATACGGAATGAATGAATGCCAGGTTTGACGTTCAGCCATCTTTTCCACACCACGGTGGTGATAACCGATATCAGGCACACAGTCTTTCACTTCTTCGCCGTCCAGCTGCAAAATCACACGGAATGCACCGTGCGCAGATGGATGGTTAGGCCCCAAGTTCAGGAACATGAAGTCTTCATCGGCATTACCGCGCTTCATACCCCAATCTTCAGGCACGAAACGCAGATGTTCCTGTTCGTAGTCCTGCTTGGCCTTGTCTTGCAAATACGGGGTATATTCAGTCGCACGTGCAGAATATTCTTTACGTAGCGGATGACCTTCCCAATAGGTTGGCAACAAGATACGACGGAGCATTGGATGCCCTTCGAAATTGATCCCAAACATATCGTAAGCTTCACGTTCGTACCAGTTGGCATTTGGCCAGATGTTGGTTGCCGTCGGAAGATTCAGATCACTTTCAGCTAAGGCAACCTTAATACGAATGTCAGTATTACGCTCGAGCGACAACAAGTGGTAGAACACTGTGAAGTCAGACGCAGGTAAACCGTCGCGGTGCGTACGCAGACGCTCATCTACCGCAGACAAGTCGAACAACATCACGTAAGGACGTGATACTGTACGCAAGAACATTAAAACTTCTTGTACACGTGCGCGCTCAACCCAGACTGTCGGGAAATCCTCGAAAGTCGTTTGCACATAGAAGTTCTCACCAAATTTGGTTTTGAGTTCTTCAATGATGGCAAATGCTGGGCGTGAATCAACTGGTGTTGATTCTGGCATAGCAATGTCAGTTTCAGCCATTGGCTTGGCTTCCTATTTAATACAAATTCAGTCAACCTAAACGACAATTACACCCATAGCGGGTGCAGCAAAAAAGACCAGTCGTTTAAATTATTTAATTTCATCCATAGAGCGCAAGTTCTTCACAGCAACACGCTGATCTTTCTTACGGTCACGTTCCGGCATCATCTTTGGCTTATACACTGGCTTAAGATCATCACCGATCACCGCAGAAAGCGGACGACGCTCGAGTTGAATCTGGTCTTGCAACAGCATTAATGCCTGAATCAAAGCTTCAGGACGTGGTGGGCAGCCGGGAACATAAACATCGACCGGGATGATTTTATCCACACCTTGTACCACTGAATAAATGTCGTACATCCCACCTGAGTTGGCACATGCCCCCATTGAAATGACCCATTTCGGTTCAAGCATCTGTTCATACAAACGTTGAATGACAGGCGCCATTTTCACAAAGCAGGTACCCGCCACAATCATTAAATCCGCCTGACGCGGTGAAGCACGAATCACCTCGGCACCAAAACGTGACAAGTCATGCACACCGGTTAAGGTCGTCGCATACTCTACATAGCAGCATGATGTACCAAAGTTAAACGGCCAAACTGAGTTTTTACGACCCCAGTTGACTGCTGTATGTACCACATCCTCTAAACGAGTCATGAATACATTCTTATTCACTTCTTCTTCAAGTAACGGATCTTCTACAAGGATACGCTCTTGAAGTGGATATTGATCAGCATCCGGATTCGCACGGGTTAATGTATATTTCATCCCGTCTTACTCCTTATCAGATGATTTAGCCGGTGAGCTTTTCACACGACCAGAGGATTGAGCTGGGATTTGACCTGTAGGGTCGATTACCAATTCTTCAATTGAGTTAAAGCGCGTAATTTCTGCTAGATCCATATTTGGCGAACCAATCTTAGCTTTAATTCCTGCGGCTTTACGTTTGTCTGAAGGTGCCCAGTTGAGTGCGCCTGTGGATAATTCGTAAACCAAACCAACAAGTAAAACTAAAATAAAGATAGCTGCAGTTGCAAAACCAATCCAACCTACTTCACGAACAGAAACCGCCCATGCATATAGATAAAGTGCTTCTAAATCAAACACCACGAAGAAAATTGCAACTAAATAGAACTTTGCAGACAAGCGGATACGAGCCCCACCTGCACCAACAACACCTGACTCAAACTGCTCCTGCTTGGCACGGCCCCATGATTTACCCCCGAGGAGTAATGGGACGGTCAGCATAAAGACGCATAAAAATGTAACGCCGATCACGAAGGCAATAATTGCCCATTCGTATGGAGTAATAGCACTCATGCGGGGATAACTCCTGGCAGGCCTATTTGTTAACAAAGAATGTATGTATTGGCCTTCAAATACACCAAACACAAAATTAATCCCGCCAATTGTACCTGATTTTGGATTTCACTTGCTAGTTTATAAGCCTTAGTCTTTGGGATGATTTTTTAGGCATTTCAGCATTTAATTTGCGTTTGATCTCTCAACATCCGATTTAATCGTTTTATTGGATTAAGTTTTAATTTTCTATTAATTTTTCTATAAACAGCATTCCTGAAAAATAAATCCATTTCAGATCATTCTTGCTTGGCCTCTGGCTTAGATATAGCCCCTTTCACGGCCAAAGCAAAGAAAAATCAGACAAAAACTTATTCTATCCATAACTTTCAGCGTATAAAGTTTTTGATTTAATTTGATATTTAACATGATTTTCACATTTTAACTTGGATTAAAGCACTTTAAGCCCAGCCTCACTCAAGGCAAGCAATTGTATCTTTTTGCAACACACCCAACAGACTGATTCAGAATATGTTATTTGTATTTCTAAGCCACATAATGACATTAATAAAGTAACAATAAGGAGTCCTTGCATGTCTCTACGCTTCTCGCATAAGCCGAATTATTTTTTATTTGCCCAGTTACTGGTGCGACATATCCAAGATTATGTTCAGAAACACCCCAATATGAGTCAGGTCGCTTTTGACTTGCGCGATATTCATGCACTGTTTCAAGAGGATCATGCCTCTTCCAGCATTAATCTGGATGGCATCATGAATATTGCCGATGAATACAAAGTCGAAACTTTATCTGGTGATCAGAGGCTGATCCAGCGCTATAGCATTGATGGAAAAAATACCAAGCTAATGATCGACTTCAATCCTGAAGCCCTGCATGGCCTAAAAGAAGGCAAACCATTGATTGAGCCGGATGCCACCATTCAGGAATAAAATTCTTCCCCAATAAAAAAAACGATGCTCAGGCATCGTTTTTTTATAACTCAAAAGCATTTATATAACATCAAGCTGAATGATCACTGATTTCCTCAGTCTTTTCTGCCAACTTGCGCTTGCTCTTCTTTACATAACGCTGTGCAGGCCAACTCATGATAAAGCGCGCACCACCCAAGCTCGGACTTTGATCCACATGAATCTTGCCACCAAACCAGTACGCAATCCGGCTAACAATGGATAAACCCAAACCATAACCACCCGAAGCACGGGTACGGCTGTCATCCAGCCGGGCAAAGGCTTCAAAGACCCGGGCACGATCCACTTCCGGAATGCCAGGACCATCATCTTCAACAGAGACATAGGCCTGACCATCCTGATCCAGACCACCACTGATCAGCACCTTATTGTCGCAATAACGCACCGCATTGCCGACCAGATTCTGAATTACGCGATGCAGATAACGGCGTTCTGCCTCAACCACCACATCAGGCATTGAATGTAGCTCAATGATTTTCTGGGTTTTTAATGCTTCAGTTTCCAGAGCTACCTGATTCAGCACTTCAAACAGATTGACCTTTTCAAACTCGATCGAAGGCATGCCCTGTTCTAGCTTGGCATAGGTCATGATCTCGTCAATCAGGGTATTCAGCGCTTCAATATCTTTATCAATCTGTTCGACCTGTTGCAGACGATAATCGTAATCATCTTCATCTGCCATCATTTCCACACCAAAACGAATCCGTGCTACTGGTGTACGAAGTTCATGTGAAACCGCACGCATCAATTCACGCTGGGCTTCAATCAGGCGCTGAATATGATCAGACATATTGTTAAAGCTAGAGGCCAGCGTTGCCATTTCGTCACTTCCTTCGACAGGAAGACGCAATGACATATTACCGGTTTTCATTTTGTTTAAGGCATAGCTGACTTCACGCAACTTGCGCTGCATCGGCACCAGCAAACCATACACCCCCAGACTCAGCACAAACAGGCTCAATAAAGTAATACCGGTGGCCAACTGGAATGGCATCCAGTTAAACAATGGCACCGGCCCCATCACCAAGACTTGTGAGGTCGAACCTGGAATTGGCGAAATAATTGAAATGGTGGTGCCACGGATTGAGGCACTATCCCGATACAAAATGATGCTGTGATCAAGACGCAAGCGCCCGATCTGCTCGGAATCTAAAGGTAAGCTCTGTACGTTTTCAATCGATACCGGATAAGAAAAATGATCCTGAATAGCGGACAGATATTCTTTTTCCTGACCCGGATAATAGACCAGATAATCCAGAATAAAGACCGGCAGCGCCTTCATCTGGCGCTCGGTAATACTGTCGGCCTTTATATACAGGTAATGATTCGGGTCATCGCGCAGCCCCACCACAATATAGGCAATGCCGGTTTTGGCATCCCAGCGCACCACGGCTTTACGATCTGCAATACGGCGACCTTCAGCACGGGTGATATCCACCTTACTGGCTTCTACATAGTGAATTGGCAATTCCAGCAAATCAGAAGCATCGGAAACCCAATCCATCTTTTGCTGAAGATTTGGCTGGCGCGCGACACCCTCACTGATGATATAGGCCATACCATCAGTCAGAGACTCACGATATTCTTGCGCACGCTGATAGTTGATAATCTGTACCAACAGATAGCCGAACACAGCCACCAACACGACAAGGATGACGAGTCCTGCGTATATACGCAAAAATATACTGTGTTTAAACACCTATAGTTTATCCTGCTCGTTCAAGCAACAACGTACATTTGCTTAAATACCATTAGTTTCTTTAACGAATAGATAACCTTTACTACGCACGGTTTTAATACGCTTCGGATTCTCTGGATCGTCACCAATTTTTGGACGGATACGCGAAATACGCACATCGATTGAACGATCCTGACCATCATATTCGATGCCACGTAAACGCTCGAAAATATCTTCGCGGGAAAGAATACGGCCAGCATTTGATGCAAGCAACCACAACAGGTCATATTCCGCACTGGTAAAATCAACCAGATCACCATTTAAAGTAACTGAACGACCACCATTGTCGATGACCAGATCATCAAATTCGATACGCTGTGCCACTTCATCTTCAGGCACCTTGTCCGTACGACGCAGTAATGCACGAATACGTGCCAGCAATACACGTGGTTGTACCGGTTTAGCGACATAGTCATCGGCACCCATTTCCAGACCCAAGACCTGATCCATGTCCTCAGTACGCGCAGTCAACATCAAGATCGGTTGATGATAATGCGGGCGCACTTCACGACAAATGGTCAAACCATCCGCTCCTGGTAACATCACATCCAGCACCACCATATCTGGCTGCTCAGCGATAATCCGGCGAATGGCACGGTTACCATCCGGCTCCACCCCAACCTCAAGTCCATTACGAATGAGGTATTCTTGCGTTAAACGAGCAAGACGCTCATCATCTTCAACAATTAAAATCTTGGGTAACTTTTCTTCTTGGCTCATGTATTGCCCCTTATTTGGTGGATCTACGCTATAGGCGTATCCTTTTGAAATCCAATAGATACGTTTTTAATATGCTTGCAATATACACACGTTTACATTGTAAACAAGATAGCGTTCACCAAACTGATACATCAAGATAGCATTTTGTAATATTTTATCGTGCATTTTTTGGGCAACTATGCTTGAAACAGTGATTTAGATCTGATTTGTGATTTACACAACTATTACATGAACAAAATATGACTGCTTGATTCAGCACTTTTTAGTTATCCACAATGTTATCTATAAGCACTTTCCCGGGACTTTGTTATGCTATGCCTTGCCTGATAAGGCTTATACAAAAATCAATAAAAATAGCGATATTTTTACAAGGATTAAAGCAAAACTTAAGAAAAATATTTAGCTAAATGTCAATATTGATCTACCCTAAATTTTCCCGTATCTTGTGTTCAATTAATTTTAAAACCACTAGGTCTTGTGTTTATTCCTCAAACACTGTGCATGAAACTTGCCCAGTTCAAACGGTCCATAAACATAAAAATAGATGACAATGGAGCTATGCTAACATGAGCGTAATCACTTCAACTCCTGGTCAACTTCAGGTGATTAAACGCACCGGTGATGTTGCCGCTTTTGATGCAGAAAAAATTTCTGTCGCAATTGGTAAAGCGTTTTTGGCGGTTGAAGGCCAGCAAAGCGCTGACTCGAGCCGAATCCATGATCGTATCGAGCAACTGACGGAAATGGTACTGAATACCTTTAAACGTCGTTTACCTTCTGGCGGAACGATTCATATCGAAGAAATTCAAGACCAAGTTGAACTTGCGCTAATGCGTACGGGCGAACAGAAAGTTGCACGCTCTTATGTCATTTACCGTGAACAACGTTCTGAAGCACGTAAACAGTTAGGTGCACACCATCATCCGACCCTGCAAATTACCGATGCTGAAGGCCAACTTAAGCCACTTGATTTAAGTGCTTTAACTGCGCATGTTACTAAAGCAGCAGAAGGCCTTGAAGGAATTGATGTACAAGCCATTGTCGATGAGACCGTGAAAAACCTGTACAACGGTGTAAAAGAGTCTGACATCTCCACCACTATGATGATGGCGACCCGTACCCGGATCGAGCAAGAGCCGAACTACACCTATGTGACCGCACGTTTGTTGCGTGATGATCTGGTGGCGACTGGTTTGAAATTCCTGGGTCTGCCTACGGATACGCATGAAGGTGAAGCACTTGAAACTTTCCTGAAAAAAGGGATTGAGCTTGAGCTTATTTCACCAGAACTGCTTAACTTTGATCTGGCGAAACTGGCAGCGGCGATTCAACCAGAACGCTCAAACCAGTTTACCTACCTAGGTCTACAGACTTTATTTGACCGCTACTTCATCCATTCCGATGGCGTACGTTTCGAATTGCCGCAATTGTTCTTTATGCGTGTTTCTATGGGCTTGTCGCTCAATGAAGAAAACCGTGAAGAACGTGCCATCGAGTTCTATAACTTGTTGTCTAGCTTCGACTATATGGCATCGACGCCTACCCTGTTTAACTCAGGTACGCTTCGTCCACAATTGTCGAGCTGCTACTTAACCACCATTGATGATGACCTGTATGATATTTATGGCGCAATGCGTGATAACGCCATGCTGTCTAAATGGGCAGGCGGTTTGGGTAACGACTGGACACCAGTGCGTGCTTTAAACTCTTACATCAAAGGCACCAATGGTAAGTCGCAAGGTGTAGTTCCATTCCTTAAAGTCGCGAACGATACGGCTGTTGCGGTCAACCAAGGTGGCAAGCGTAAAGGTGCAGTTTGTGCATATCTTGAAACCTGGCACCTGGACATTGAAGAATTCCTTGAACTGCGTAAGAACACTGGTGATGACCGTCGTCGTACCCATGACATGAACACTGCGAACTGGGTTCCTGACCTGTTCATGCAACGTGTATTCGAAGATGCTGAATGGACTTTGTTCACCCCTTCTGAAACGCCTGATCTGCATGATTTGACTGGTGCAGAATTCGCTGAGCGTTATGCACATTACGAAGCGATTGCCAAAGAAACAAACATGTTGCACAAGAAAATCCGTGCAAAAGATTTGTGGCGCAAAATGCTGTCTATGCTGTTTGAAACTGGTCACCCGTGGATCACATTCAAAGACGTATGTAACCTGCGTTCACCACAACAACACGTAGGTGTAGTTCACTCTTCTAACTTATGTACAGAAATTACGCTGAACACCAGCAAAGAAGAAATCGCGGTATGTAACCTGGGTTCAATCAACCTGGTACAACACGTTCAAGGTGGTGTTCTTGATCGCGAAAAACTGGCGCGTACAGTTAAAACAGCCGTTCGTATGCTCGACAACGTGATCGACATCAACTACTACGCTGTTCCGCAAGCGCGCAACTCGAACCTGAAACACCGTCCAGTCGGTATGGGTATCATGGGCTTCCAGGATGCGCTGTATGAGATGAACCTGGCTTATGGTTCTGATGCTGCGGTCGAGTTTGCTGATGAATCGATGGAAGTGATTTCGTACTACGCGATTTCAACATCTAGCGATTTGGCTGTTGAACGTGGTACATACGAAACATTCAAGGGTTCATTATGGGATCAAGGTATCCTGCCAATCGACTCGCTTGATCTGGTTGCAAAAACCCGTCCGGAACGCATGTTCGAAGTAGACCGCACTCAACGTCTGGACTGGGATACTTTACGTGCCAAAGTTCAAAAAGACGGTATGCGTAACTCGAACGTAATGGCGATTGCTCCGACTGCTACGATTTCAAACATTTGTGGCGTGTCTCAATCTATTGAGCCTACATTCCAGAACTTATATGTGAAATCTAACTTGTCTGGTGAATTCACTGTGATCAACCCGTACCTGGTACGTGCGTTGAAAGAACGTGGTCTTTGGGATGCGGTGATGGTCAACGACCTGAAACACTTCGAAGGTTCTGTTCAGAAGATTTCCCGTATTCCTGAAGAGCTTAAAGCCATTTTCGCGACTGCATTTGAAGTTGATACACGCTGGATCGTGGATGCTGCATCACGTCGTCAAAAATGGATCGATCAGGCTCAGTCTCTTAACCTTTACATCGCTGGTGCAAACGGTAAGAAACTGGACATCACTTACAAGATGGCTTGGTTACGTGGTCTTAAGACGACTTATTACCTTCGTGCATTGGGTGCGACTTCTGCTGAGAAATCAACCATTAACACTGGCGCATTGAACGCAGTTAAACCTGCAACTGTTGCGGCGCCTGTTGTAGCAGCAGCTCCGGTGGTTGAAGCGCAAAAACCTGAAGCTCCTGCAGAGGAAGAAGGTTTTGCGCAAGCAGCTCCAGTGCCAATGGCATGTTCAATTGACAATCCTGATTGTGAAGCTTGTCAGTAATCTGACAGGTTTTAAATCCTCCCCGCCCCCCCTTTAATAAAGGAGGGAGAAAGTCCCCCTTTTTTAAAGGGGGATTTAGGGGGATTACGAAATTTAGGCAATAAAAAAGCCCTCTAGCGTCCGTCAAAACTAACTAGAAGGCTTTCAATCTCGAAGTGATACCAAGATGGTCACGACGAGGCTGGCATATGTGAATGCGATAGTGATTCTATCATCGAATTAACTATCGAGCCAGTACAAGTCATCTTGATTTGTATGGAGCAAACGACATGTTAACTCGAAATAAGAGTGTACATGTGCGTTCATACGTTCGACGTCGATTTAATCGATTTGAAACTGTATGTACACACTATCGTAGTCATCCCAAGTGATTGAGATGATTTGAGAGGCTGAAATGTCTCTCAATTTAAATAAAAGGAAACCTCAATGCCTCATATGACTCATAACTACATGTTAGGACTTGCGGCATTGCTGATTTCCTTTGGTATTACCTTTTATTTACCGATTGCTTATTTCTGGTTCAAAGTTCGCCAGCAGCGTAAGCAAAATAAGTAGTGGGGATCATTGCTCCTGTATAAAACTAGAGCATTCATCGACAAAACTTAATTTTGCTTACACAAATTAAGCGTATAGTAAGACATCTCAGCCAAGCTGAATGTCTCATAAAAGATATAAAGCAACGTAGAGAGAATTGATATGTCTATCCTAAGTTGGGACGATTTCGAAGATGATTCGCAAAAACCGGCTGCACCTGAACAGCAGCCTGCGCCCGTCGAGCCGCAAAAAGCGACTAATTCACAGATGGTATCTGATGCAGGCAACGCATCGCCGGATGTGGCAGCTGCACAACCCCTTAGAGCCACTCAAAACCGAGGATCAAATCCAACCGATTCGCTGGCAAGAGCATCTGCTTCCCTAGAGCAGCTTGATGTTGCTCCAGGCCTTGAAGAGCTTGAAATGGGTGCACAGCGTGTACAGGTTGATGACAAGGCGATGATCAACTGTCGTGCAGACTTGAACCAGCTTGTTCCATTCAAATACGAATGGGCTTGGCAGAAGTATCTGGACGGATGTGCAAACCACTGGATGCCACAAGAAGTGAACATGAACCACGACATTGCGTTGTGGAAGTCTGAAAATGGCTTGACTGAAGATGAACGTACCATTGTGATGCGTTCACTTGGTTTCTTCTCGACTGCCGATTCACTGGTTGCAAACAATCTGGTACTGGCGATTTACCGTCATATTACCAACCCTGAATGCCGTCAGTACATCTTGCGTCAAGCGTTTGAAGAAGCGATTCACACACACGCTTACCAGTACTGTATCGAGTCGCTAGGTATGGATGAAGGCGAAGTCTTCAACATGTACCGTGAAGTACCGTCAGTTGCACGTAAAGCTGCGTGGGGCCTGAAATATACTCAGTCTTTAAGTGATCCTACTTTCAAAACTGGTACCCCTGAAAACGACCAGATCCTGCTTCGCAACCTGATCGCGTTCTATTGTGTACTTGAAGGGATTTTCTTCTACTGTGGTTTCAGCCAGATCCTGTCTATGGGTCGTCGTAATAAGATGAATGGTGTTGCCGAGCAATTCCAGTACATTTTGCGTGATGAGTCAATGCACCTGAACTTCGGTATCGATATGATCAACCAGATCAAGATCGAAAACCCGGGTCTATGGACCACTGAATTCCAGGAAGAAATCATCCAGATGATTCTTGAAGGCACTATGCTGGAAATCGAATATGCACGTGACACGATGCCACGCGGTGTACTCGGTATGAATGCTGGCATGATGGAAGAATACCTGAAGTTCATTGCTAACCGTCGTCTGGCGCAATTAGGCTTGCCTGAACAGTTTGCTGGTGTGAATAACCCGTTCCAGTGGATGTCAGAAATGATGGACTTGCGTAAAGAGAAGAATTTCTTCGAGACGCGCGTAACAGATTACCAAACTGGCGGTGCGTTAAGCTGGTAAGGTTTTTTACCGTCACGCGACACATAAGTTGTCATTTATGACTTATAGTTTGTCATAAAAAAACCGCCAATACTGGCGGTTTTTTTACATCACATAACAATTAAAACTCTTTTGTTACACTCAGACCAGCGCTCCAGTTCCGCCCTTCTGCCGGCTCAAAGAAACGGCTATTGCTTTCATTGACAATCACCGAACCAGAATAATCTTTATCAAACAGGTTATCGACACGCGCAAAAGTATTCACTGCCCAATCCTGCATTTTCCAGTGATAACCTACATTGGCACCAGCGACTGTATAACTTGGTGCAGCATCAGAATTCAAGTCATTCACATAAATCTTGTCCGAGTAACGCACATCCAGACCTGCATGTAGGCCTTTTTCAGGCTTCCAGCCCAGACTGAAAAAGGCCTGATTTTTGGCAATCCCCGGAATATAGTTACCCGATGCTATTCTAGATACTACAACCTCTCCTTCATCATTCCGAAGTTCAGGAATATCAGCATCAAAAGTAGCATCAATATAGCTATAACTTGCTTGTGCTTTTAAATCACGCCATATATTTTTATTCCAGGAGAGTTCAATACCTTCTCTTAAAGTTTTATCCGCATTACGGAAGGTCGATCGCCCATTATCATTTTCTGCAGAGACAATATCATTCTCAGTTTGGGTTTGGAAAATAGCAACAGTGAAATCACCTAAAATATTGGCAGATTTCAATCCCATCTCATAGGTTTCACTTTCTGCTGCTTTTAAATTAAATGTGCGGCTACTACCATCCGCTGGATAAGCCATTTCTGTAAAAGTTGGTGTTTCAAAGCCTTGTGCATAACTGGCATAAGTCATCAGCTCAGGTAAAATTTTCCAGCTTAAACTTAGCGATGGCAGTAACTTGTCAAAAGTAGTTTTACCAGAATTATCACCATTCACATCAGTAATATAATGATCTTCTGATTTAAAATGCACGTTGCTATAACGTAGTCCAGCATCTAGAGTCCAATCGGGAGCAAAGTGATAAGAAGCTTGCAAATACGGATCTAAATTCCACAGGGTATTATCTTCATCTCGACGTAGTTCACCTTTAACCCCCAAGCGATCACCTAAAAAGTTTTGATAGCCTTTACGATCTTCGGTCATGGCATCTACGGCGACACCTGCAATCAGTTTAGTATTTGGTAGAATATCTTTACCCGTCCAGCGTAAATCTGTCCCATAAAAATTACGGTCAAAATCAATGACACCACCAGGATGATTTCGGGCTAGTTGAACTGTATTAGGTTTACAAATATCAGTATTTTCTTCATATGCACACTTTGGAATCGACTGATATTGCGTGACTGCGCGCTGTCCCCAGTAGGCCATGCCATACAGTTCATGCTGGTCATTGATCGGTTTATTCCAGGTTAGACCCGTTTGAACCTGTTCAATTTCTTTGCGCGCATTGAAATCTAATACATTTTTTACTACCTGTTTAGGATTGGCCTTCCACTGCTCTCGGGTTAAACCGCCCGGATCATCCGCTGCAATTTTGACATAGTTATTCATCCAGTTGATTTTAGAGCCATCTTCCAGATCCCAGGTCAGCTTGGCATTATTCAGAACTTTATGTGCACTGCTGTGGTCACGGTAACCATTGGTATCAAAATAAGAGGAGCTAATGATATAAGCTGGTTCATCGACATTTTCTGAACCGCCTTGCAAAACCAGCTTGGTCTGCCCTTTGTTCTGGCTCCCTGCAGAATGCCCCAGTTCAATCAAGTCAGCACCTTGCCCCTCTCGCGTGGTGGTTAAAATCGTCCCCCCGGAAGAGTTACCATACAGTGATGAAAACGCACCACCTAAAACTTCAATATGATCCAGACTGTTCAAATCAATATTCGAGGTTTGTCCCTGCCCATCCGGCATTGTTGCAGGGATTCCATCTACATATAAACGCACACCACGCACACCAAAACTGGAACGTGCCCCAAAGCCTCGCATCGAAATTTGCAGGTCTTGGGCATAGTTTTCACGGTTATTTAACTGTAATCCCGGAACGCCTTTTAATGTTTCCGAAAGGTTCACATTCAGGCTGTTATCTTGTTCTTGATTCAGATAATACACTGACGCTGGTGTGGTCAATCGCTCCCGATCGGTACGGGTTGCTTGAATGACAATCGTGTCTAACCTTTGAACTTCTTGTGTGTCATTTTCTGCATAAATGTTCTGACCTACGCAAGCAATCAGGCAGGATAAGGTCGATCTCACAAATGGAAATTTCGGGCTTTGATACATAAATGACAGGCCTTATTTGAAAGTGGTTTAATGCGGCAAATACCTTATCGAGATGGCGTACATCTCATGATTCAATTCATTTTGTTTTAAGCATCGATATCCAATAAATGCGCTGATTCGATGACATATAGTTCGCTCAATGGATAGAAAAACTTTGAGCTTAAAATTCTGTGTTCGATAAATTCAGACTTGATTAATCCTTTATCTGAATTGCGCTTAAAATCAGCCATATACAAAGCATATTATTTTAATGCGATCTGAATGAAATTGAGCTTTCAGCAACAAATCAACATCATTTCTCTGTGTCCTTAAAACTCGATGTAGGCATTCAACAATACATAATAAAAAAAGCCTGACGGATCAGGCTTCTTCATACTGATTTAAAAGTTTAACTATTTATTGTCTGGCAAGGCATAAGCCACCAGAGAGTCACCCATTTTAGTCCCAAAGGAACCATGACCACCGGCCATAATGACCACATACTGCTTGCCATTCGCTTCATAAGTCATTGGCGTAGCCTGACCACCTGCAGGTAGACGGCCTTTCCATAACTCATCACCGTTGTTCACATTAATGGCACGGATATAGTTATCTTGAGTTCCACCCACAAACATTACATTACCCGCAGTAGAAATAGGCCCACCCAGCATCGGCACACCCATTTTGAATGGTGGCAATGGAATGCCCGGCATACTGTCACGAATGGTACCGATACGGCGTTTCCAGGCCACTTCATGAGTATTTAAGTCCACACCTGCAACAAAGCCCCATGATGGCTGTTTACACGGCAGCCCAAACGGAGAAAGGAAGGCACTGATTTCAACGCCATAAGGCACGCCATACATCGGTTGAACGCCGGCTTCTGTGCCTGCACCTTTAGCCGTCTTAGGACGGTTCGGATCTTGAGGAATCAGTTTTGATACAAATGGCAGGCCAATCGGGTTGGTCAGTGCAATTTGACGGTCCGGATTCACCGACATACCACCCCATTCAAACACCCCCAGGTTACCCGGGAAGACCAGCGTCCCATTTTCAGAAGGTGGGGTATAAATGCCATCGTAATTCAGTTTATGGAATGCAACACGGCAGACCAACTGGTCAAACATGGTCGCACCCCACATCTGTTTATCGGTCAATTTCTCTTGTGGCGCCAGATTAAAGTCAGAGAATGGCTGAGTTTTAGAATAGAACTCGCCTTTGGTTTGAGGACCGCGTTTCACAGATTGTGGTACGGGTTTCTCGGTAATCGGTACAATGGCTTTACCATTACGGCGGTCTAGCACAAAAGCATTCCCGGTTTTGGTCAAGACATAAATAGCCGGAACCATATTGCCGTTTTTGTCTTTAATCTCAGTCAATGTCGGCTGTGAAGGTACGTCCATATCCCACAAATCATGATGGGTAGTCTGGAAGTTCCATACCAGCTTACCGGTCGTCGCATTCAAGGCCAGCATCGAGTTGGCATAACGCTCGTCCAGCTCAGTCCGGTGACCACCGTAAATATCCGGGGTACCGACACCCGTTGGCACGTAGACGATATCCAGCTCTGCATCATAGGCCAAAGGTGCCCAAGCATTTGGAGAGTTATGTACAAATTTTTGACCCGGTGCAGGAATCAAATTCGGATCTTCAGCGCCTGTGTCAAATACCCAAAGCAGTTCACCGGTATTGACATCATAACCACGGATCACACCCGATGGTTCTTCAGTTGAATAGTTATCTGTGGTTGAACCCGCAATAATGATCGTGGTGCCGGTGACTACAGGCGGTGAGGTTGGAATATAACCGCCCGGATATGGGAATGGCATATCTTTTTGCAGATCAACTTCGCCATTTTTACCAAAGTCAGAACAGACTTTACCGGTGGTTGCATTTACCGCAACCAGACGCCCATCATTGACCGGTAAAATGACTTTTTGTGGACATTCAGTCGAGGTGGTTTTCTTCGCAGCAAGACTGCTTTCAAAACCAGCCGTATTGTTGACATCATAATAAGACACACCACGGCAGGTTAAATGCTGATAGGTATGATCAGCTTTTAATTTCGGATCATAGGTCCATTTCGCCTTACCGGTTGCCGGATCAAGCGCTGTCAATTTCTGGTGAGTGGTACAGATGTACATGTTATCACCCACCTTGATTGGGGTAACCTGATTGGTAGTTTCACCCGAGTCATTTTCAGTCTTGAATTCGCCCGTGTGATATTCCCAAGCCACCTGCAAATCTTTAACATTTTCAGTATTAATCTGCTTTAAGGGTGAATAACGCAAACCGGACTGGGTACGGCCATAGGCTGGCCAGTCTTCTTCTGCCACACCGGGGATTGGCTGGTGGGCTGCAGGCTGCTGGGATTTTAATTCACCGCGAATTTCTTGCGGGTCATTAAATACAGCATAAATCATGACAGCGATGGTAATGGCCAATGAAGCACCCAAGGCAATTTTCGCACCTTTGCTTTGATCAAAACCGCGTGTTACCGCCGGAATCAGCAGAGCTAAACCGAACAGACCTAAAATATCTAAACGCGGCGCAAGTGCAAAGAAATCTGAACCGACTTCCCACAGCCCCCACACCACTGTCGCCAAAACGAATACAGCATAAACCAGAAGTGCAGCGCTTTTTCGTTGATATAAGAGAACTGCGGTCGCAATAAAGAGAATACCTGCAATGATGTAGTACCAAGACCCACCCAGCACTGCAAGATAAATCCCTCCAATCAGCAGTCCTATACCGAAAACAGCGGCAATGACCGCTAAAATCGTTTTCAGTACTGAACCTGATGATGAAGTATTCATATTGAACACCTATAAAAGTTTTTTTTGAAAGTCCATGCACATGACAGGCATGAGCACCCTTATTGTTAAATTCTGAGTTATAAATACATCAATGTCTTAAGCAGGCATTGCCCATTACTGCAACAAAGCACCTAGAGATTCAATAGTGTATTTGCAACTAAAAACTATGTTTTAAAATGACGTATTAAACTTAATTCCGCCCACCCAGACATTTTCACCGTTTTTGTCCGCACCGACGTGACGCACATATTGCACATTCGGGCGAATGGTGAGCCAGGGGGTGGCATGTAAACCATAATAAATTTCTGCATCGATTTCTTGATGACGATCAGTACTGACATCGTTATTCATGTTGATGCGTGCAATACCGAACGCAATTTCATCTTGAGGACGTGAATCCATCGCGCCTTTGTAAACCAGCCCGATATTTTGCATATCACTGACGTTATTGGTTTTGGAGTCATGCACTGTCGCATTCACAAAGCCGGTCAGACCACGCGAAGCATCACCGTGATGTGCAGTCAATTGTTGCTTGGCAACGATCCAACCCCCATGGTGATGGTCGGTTTGATCTGGATTGGAAATGACTTCAGCCTCAACTGTACTGTAGTAATAACCGGCGCGATATTCACCCGGTAGTTTTTGTTCACCCAGTTTAGGCGTCCAAACCACTTCTGCAGGAAGCATTACCCCTTTGGAGCCGTCCGTACTCAGATTAAACCCTTTACCACGTTCCAGATTCTCAGGGTTGTATTCATAAACACCGACCTGGGCATAAAATTCAGGGTTAATGTTGTATTTGACCCGTGCAGCCCATTGGCTTACCGGCCAGTTGTACCACTGATCGCCAACCCAGTTCCCGACTTGTGAACCGCATAGGGCCAGATTCTGGAAATCACAGTCAAAACTATTGAAGTCTTCACCCTCACCAAAGCGTCCGACTTTCACATCCAGTTTTTGTTCCAGGAATTTTTTCTTGATCCATAAATCAGTCAGGCGCCAGGTTTGACCACGGCCCCAGACTTCTTGCACTGAACTCAGATGGCCATTTAAAGCAGCAGCGCTTTGAGACAGTGACTGACCGTTACGCTGGGTCACTGTTATTTGTGCTTCGGTGTCTTGCCAGCCTGCAATTTTTGCCAGATCCAGATGTGCCCCAAAAACAAACTGGTCCGCATATTCAGTTTTATGGTTTGAAGATCTTTGCGCATCGATCAAAGTTGCCATTTCACCGGTATAACCAAAACTGAAATCATAGCCCTGGTTTTGGAGTGCTGTACGTTGTCCGTTCCAGTCACCGAGCATCCACGGGCTTTCTGAACTGAAAGCAGCTTCAGCATGCACAGTGGTCGTAGTTAAGATAAAAGAGGCACAGCAAAGGTAAACGGCCTTCGATAATGGGGAGAGATACATTGAATGTGATACCTTCATCACAATATGAAGCTTTTTATTATACGCCTGTTGATTTTAAAACATCGTTACTAATAGATAAAAAGTATGAATAAAATGTTATATTTATTAGTATTATTATATGCTTTTTGTAAATTTAAAATTTATAAGTATCTGTTTATCATCATACTAAATTTAACAACATCAAACCATAGCTCCAGAGAAAAATTTGATATTCATCAAATAGATTTAGCTTTAATTTCTTATAACAGATTCAGAGATAAATCAGCTCCATTACTATTTAATTTTCTTCATTTCAAATCATGCAACGCCACTTTTTTGTTGATTGAATACTGCACCACTATTGCGATAAGGCTTTTAAAAACATGAGAAAATTTCCGCCATTCCACTATGAATTTTTAAAAATTAGATTATGCTAAAGTTATTCTGATAAGAAATTGCGTCGCTTTAAAACAATAATCTAGCTTAATAGACGAGAACAAGCATGAAAGGTTCAATCCTTGATTTTTCTATTCAACACAATACCGGTTTTATCTCGGGGGATAATAATCAGCGCTATAGCTTTAATGGCGCAGACTGGCGTAGTGAGCGTCCACCTTCACGCGGTGATCGGGTCGATTTTATCGTCAATACCGCGGGTGAAGCCTCTGAAGTTTATCTGGCCTTAGGTAGTTCTATTTATCTGGGAGAAAAAATCTCCACTCAGCTCGGCAAATATTCAAACCTGGATCAAGCCGAGGAAAACTACAGCAGCATTGACTGGTTTGTAAAATGTCTAACCAACTATGCAAATTTTTCTGGCCGCGCACGCCGTAAAGAATTTTGGTTTTTTATGCTGTTTTGTGTAATTTTAGGCATTATTGCTGAGGTGATTGATACAGTTTTAGGCACTAAACCCATAGTAAATAGCCTGCTTAATCTGGCACTTCTAGTCCCAAGTCTGGCCGTGGGCGCGCGTCGCTTGCATGATGTAGGACGCTCTGGTTGGTGGCAATTACTGACGCTTACCGTGATTGGTATACTGGTACTGATCTGGTGGTGGGCAACTGAAACCAAGCAACAAAACAATGAATATGGTGCTCCTGCCAAATAACCGAACCTTACAAATCCCGTCTTGATGCGGGATTTGTTTATCGATTATTTAATGATTAAATATCAGCAAAATCAGACTTTCTCCATGCTGCAAGATCAATTAGTGAAATTTCCAGATGCTGTATGGGTGCAAATCTATAAAGATAAAATGCAGCTGATGAATATAGATGGCACGATTACGCATACCCTACTACCTGATGTGCCTTATGCCCATCCGCGGAGTATTATTGCCGACTTTGATGCAGCCGCGGTGACGCTGAAACAACTGTTACCCTCGTCAGTGATGAAGAAACTATTTAGCTCTATAGCGCTGCTGCAAATTATGGATCTGCCTGAAGACGGTTTAACCGAAGTTGAAAAGCGCGCGTTACTCGAACTCGGTTATGAAAGTAGCGTGCAAAATGTCATCCTGTTTGACCATGCAGGAAATGCACTGACCAAAGCCAAAGTTCCACCCCAACATCGAATGACGATCATCAACATTTTACTGGTGATCATCATTATGGTGGTGTTGGCATCGACCTGGTTTTTGACGCTTTAAATGTTCGTCCAAGAGCAAAAATTCCGCACGCTGTGGGATTTTTATTGAGATAACCATCTAATAAGAGAATTGATCTCTATAGATGAACCAGCTTATAGACATCGCCTCTCTAAAAATCAGCTCAAATAAAATAAGCAAAAATTAGGGTTTATTTAAAATAATCTAGCAACTGATTAAAGCGGTCTATTTGATATTTTGGCTGTGCCAGTGCTAATTCTTCCTGACTGCCATAACCATAACTTACCGCTATAGTCTCAATACCATTGTGACGGGCGCCAAAAATGTCATGCTCACGGTCACCGACCATCATGCATTGATCGGCCTGTAACTGTTGCTGCGCTAAAATATACTGAATCAGCTCGGCTTTATTGGTGCGGTCACCATTCAGCTCACTGCCATGAATGTCAGAAAAATACTGAGCCAGATCAAAATGCTCCAGAATCTGTTTGGCATACACTGTCGGTTTTGCTGTAGCGACAAACAAGCGATAACCACGGCGTTTCAGTTCTGCCAGCGTTTCTGCCACACCCTCGAAAACGTGATTTTCATATAGGCCTTTCACTGCAAAACGTTCGCGATAAGCCATCAACGCCTGCTCAGCCAGAATATGATCGGTCTCGATATTTAAAAGTTTGGCCAGCGAGGCTTTTAAGGGAGGACCGATAATCCAGTCGATATTGATCTCATCGCTAATCGGATGACCCACCTTTTCCAGACCGTAACGCGCAGACGTGGTGATCCCCACTTTAGGATCAGTTAATGTCCCATCCAGATCAATTAAAATATTCTTAATCACAGCCCATCCCCTCTCATTAGCACCGATATAAATTAATATCGAGAGTTCATTCAAATTTGCCTATACTAATGTAATTTTAGTGAATGAAGGACATCATTTTG
Organism: Acinetobacter sp. F-1; assembly: GCF_022869025.1. Classification (NCBI taxonomy): domain Bacteria; kingdom Pseudomonadati; phylum Pseudomonadota; class Gammaproteobacteria; order Moraxellales; family Moraxellaceae; genus Acinetobacter; species Acinetobacter sp. F-1. Next base: position 50,050 of record NZ_JAJKFX010000016.1, read on the forward strand.
CGCCCTACCGTACTTTGCTTTTCCGGTTTAGACCCTTCAGGTGGAGCCGGTCTTCAGGCAGATATTGAAGCCATTGGTCAAAGTGGTGCACATGCAGCAATTGCCTGCACAGCCCTCACCATTCAAAATTCACAGCAGGTTTTTGGTTTTGAAGCGACATCTAAAGAGCTGCTGCTGGCTCAGGCCAATGCCGTGGTGAATGACCTGCCAATTCGCTGTATTAAATCTGGCATGTTAGGCACCACAGAGAATATCGCAGCACTGGCGGAGTTTTTGACTGCACATTCGGACTATCTGTATGTACTCGATCCGGTTCTGGTGGCAAATAGTGGCGGTTCATTGGGCAATCAGGCGACACTGGTCAAAGCATTTACCCAACTAATTCCATTGGCTACCCTTCTAACTCCGAATACGGTTGAACTGCGTGCTTTAACAGGTGAAGAAGACCTACAGCTGGCCACTCAAAAACTATTTGATATGGGTGCACAAGCAGTTCTGGTTAAAGGCGGTCATGAAGATACGCCGGATTATATTCAGAACAGTCTGTATATCGCGGGCAAGTTGATTAATGAGACCCGCTGTCCACGTCTGGAGGGTGAATATCATGGTTCGGGTTGTTCACTGGCCAGCTTTATCGCCGGGCGTCTGGCCATGGGTGATCAACTCAAAACGGCGGTACAGCATGCAGAAACCTGGTTGTTTGGGGTATTAAAAATTGCCGACATCCCTGTTCCGAATGGTCAGAGAATTCCAAAGCGCTTCTAAGATAATATTTTTTTTAAATTCAAAAGCCTGAATGATTCAGGCTTTTTTTATCACTTCTATTTTTCGAGGGTATTTCTATTTACCCTGAATGACTGTGCTTACATAGGTCGGCAAATCCCAGGCACCGCCAGCAAAGCCCTTGCATTGTACGGTCAGGCTACTGAAACTTTTGACAAATGTTTTACCATCCCATGCCCATTCGTCCTGACTCAGACAATCACCCAAACCACGTACTTTATGCCCGGAAAATATCTGGCCTTGGCTAAAGGTTTCTCCGGAGGTGGTCACCAGTTGTCTCGGTTGCTTGTTTTGATCTATCAGCCAAAAACCACTGCCCATATTATAGGCTCCACGCCAGCAAGGGATCTGAATCAGCTGATTTTGAGCATTGATGGGATAAATCATCATGACATCATCCGGCATAAAATGTTGGCTAAACAGCAAATCGCATTGATCTTCGTTAGTGCTCGCTTGCAGTTTCCGAATCATCTGCTGACTCGCCGCCGTATTCAGTTTCACTTGAGTGATCTTGCCTGACTGATATTTGGGTATCACAATTTGCGGGATCGCTGCAGCTTTAAGCACCGCTTGACTGGATTTTTTTCCAGGCTTGATCAAGGCTGAGGGCGTAGAGAGGCGGCGCTGAAATTCATCCATCTTGAGCAAAACGGCACTGGCTCCGGCTGTTGACAAAGTCCAGCGTGATTGTGCATTCTTAAATATCACTGGATCCGTGCCTTGAACTGCTTTTAATAAGGCTTGTGTTTGTGTACGACTCAGTTGACCTATCCCTTGCTGATCTAAACGAATGACACCATAGGGCTTGCCCGCGATTTGTAACTGAAGCTGAGCTGTCGATGCTGCAGCTTGCAGAGGTAAAATTTGGACTTTTGCTTGTACCGCACTGGTCGTTCCTGCTGCGCGTGTTAATAAAGCCGAAACTGGTCGATCAATCTCCTGATCCGACTGATAACCTGAAGCGCGGCAGGTGCCGGTATTGTCGCAGGCCATTTCCCAATCTTTATGTGAAAAATGCAGCCCCTGAATGGCAGCAAGACTTAATGAGCTGATACTGGCCAGACCAAATGCGACACTCATGGTTTTGATGCTGTATTTCCATTGTTGTTTCATCATTTAGTCCTTATTTAAAATGCTTGCCGAGGTGGCTGACTGCATCTCTTTACCATTCAGCAAAATCAGCACCATGAACAAAAACACAATCCCGATCATGGCCAGTGGATTCAGAATTGTATTTAGCCAGTCCAGTGCGGCTTCTTCACTCGAAGGTTTCAGGTCGACCACTTTGACATTCTGCACATTTGGATTCCTCGCTTCCTGCTTCGGGGTATCGATCGAATTTTCTAGCCTGTCAAAGGTCTGAATTGCACCGTCCCACATCCCGGCTCCCTGACAATAGGCTTTGAGTATATTCAGTTTTTGCTGAATGGTGTCCTGATAAAGCATGCCTGTAATCATTTGCAAAGATATTGCACTTAATTTTTTAAGCTTATGACTTAACTGACGCTTTTGATCCTGCGCATCTTACGGGCTTCTAGCTGTACCGGTACTGAGGTATGTTGATGCAACAATTGCCATCGTCCCTGCTGCTTGCTGAGACACATACTGACCCGGCACCAGCCCAACTGGAAAATCGGCTCAATTACCGCATAATTCACCCGAACATAGCCATCGGCCAAGGCTAAATCAGTGCTCACATGAATATTGACCTCTTGACGCTCTATCCGGATTCCTTCAGGTATAAAAGGCCGATATTGCAGCCAGAGCGCCTGATAGGCATTTATGCCTTTTATTTCAGTACTGACATCGACCAGACGGATATCTGGCCGGCATAATTGAATAATATCCTGGATCTCCAGACTGCATATGGCATGGTCCCATTGCTGAAGAAATGCCATGACTTCCTGACTCAGTTGTTCATCCCCAAAAACCTGCATAAAGTCCCCCTCAATCAGGTATTCAGACCTGAAATCGGAATTAAAATTGTCCCCAATTTCTGGTCTTTTGCTTTTCTTATTTTGATTATGCTCAAGCACTATAATTGCTTGGCTATCCCCTTTGTGTTATTCACTGCAATTCATCTGAATATTATTTAAAACATTATTTTGATTTCAATCTTTAAGTTAAGTCCAAAACTTCATGCAATCTGCATAGACATACCACATTACAGCCCTATCAATCTTTATTTTTATTTAAATCAGGAATAGAGAGTTATCTGAACCCACTTTAAGACTTCTGCGGTATTATTGTAAATGATCAAAAATGTCATTTATAAAAAAAATATGTTTATATTTTAATAAGATGAAATGAATTTAGGAATAGTATTCATGTTCGGTCGTCTGATTTATTTTAGACTGAGCAATTGTAAAGAGTTTAAATACAACTCTTAAGCTGTCGCGATGCCACACAGCTAAAAGCCAGAATTTAAATCGTGACTTTGCTATAGGTCTGCTTTGGCATTTCAATAATTTCGACACAGAGCTGAATTTTTAATTCGGGCTGTGGAGCAATAGATTGCTGCATCACCTCAAGCACCAATGCAGAAATCGCCTGACGCACTTCGACACTACGTCCACTCAATAGTGAGACTTTGGCATGTGCATAGGCCTGATCTGTCTGTGGACTCAGTCCAATCACATAATCCTGCTGCATAATTGCACGACTTTTTAAATCATCGGGATCGGTGACATAGCCTGCATTGAACAATGCCTGATGCATGGCTAGCAAGAGCGGCTGAGTCTGGAGCAGATGTTGAAGATTGTCAGAATATTCCAGATGCAGATGTGGCATACGAGTGATCTCGAATCAAAAACGTGAGGATTGGGACTATATAAAAAATAAACGCTGAATTTTAGCAATGAGACGATTTATCCACCGTCTCATGTCCAGTTAAAATTCTAGTCTGATGCCAGATTTAAGCTTTCTTTACATATTCAGATTTTAGCTTCATCGGGCCCATTCCCTCGATTTTACAATCGATATCATGACCATCAGCAGCATCGGGCAATAGGCGGATACTTTTGACTTTAGTACCCACTTTCACCACTGAAGATGAACCTTTGATTTTCAGGTCTTTAATCACCGTCACGCTATCGCCGTCCGCCAGCACATTGCCATGAGCATCCTTAATGATCACTTGTTCTTCAGTAATTTCGCCTTCTTTCCACTCATGTGCACATTCAGGGCAGATCAGTAGATCGCCATCTGCATAGGTATATTCAGATTGGCATTTTGGACAGTTTGGCAGACCCATAAGAACCTCGAAAAAGAGAAAAATTAAATAAATGAAACAAATAAGATCACAGTATAGCATCTTTGCAGAGATGCGCTTTTGAACAGGAGTTTCGTTGAAGGTCAGCTCATAATCATCAAGCATTAATTATCCGGGATATGCGGATTCACCAGCAAGGAAAGTAGCTGGAATGATTCCTGCCAACTTAAGTGACATACCGCAGGCGGCACTAAATCCGGATAGCCAACCTGAATAATATGCAGGCCTGTACCGACTGAAACCTTTTCAAAGATCACAGTGACTTCTATTTCACCTTGCAGATCTGGCGTCGAAAACTGATCGGTATAACGCAGTAACTGATTGGGAATCACCTCATGATAAATCCCATGAAAATGGTGCTGGGTACCGGTGGAAAAATTGGTAAAGGTAGTTTTATAGCTGCCGCCGGGTTTGACTTCCGCATGTTCTACCTTGGCAATAAAACCATGTGGTGCCAACCATTTTGCCAGTGCATCCGGATGAACAAAAGCACGATACACCCGCTCCGGAGGTGCACTCAACACTCGATGCATTTTTAGGGTGTAACTCATTTTGCCTTGTCCCTTATTGTTATTATGTATTTTTATTGAGGGATATTGCCCTTCTCTTGTATAGACTGACCAGACCAAGCTGAGCATCCATAGAACTGATTTTACGCAATCCTCAATCTGGTATATATAATGACTATGTATCTGTATTAAAGTCCTGACATTCCGATATAACTAAATATAAAGGATAAAAAAACCCGGCAGCACCGGGGTTTTTTTATTTAAATACAGGCACAATCAGCTATTACGTAGACTGCTTTCTTCTTCATCCAGCTCATCATCATAGACATAGGCCATGCAGCCCCAACCATCATATTCACCCTGAAATTCTGCAGCGATTTTGCTGAACCACTGTTCCAGATCCACAATATCCTCGTAGGTTGGTTCCATATAGACATAAATCGTGATAATCCATTCCAGGGTCGCGCTTTCTTCATCCTGAAACAGGCTGATTTTTTGTTCTTCCTTTAAGAGATACAAGGCACAACGATCTGCCTGCTCTTCATCACTAAACACCAGCGAAAATTCGATTTCATGTGCTTCTTGCAGGTCGTCGCCATCCTGATGCATTTGCCACAGTACATTGCCATTTTCATCGTCAGGGAATTGATTGTAATCACGTGACATAGAAGTATCCTTATTATGATGCTGTTTTATTCTGCATCTAAGATTAGCTGATTTTTAGACAATTATCGAGATCCGGACAAAAAATATTATCTTTTAACCATAAATAAACATATGATTTTTATAAATATAAAAATTATCTGTCAAATGGGTATTTCTTAAATATTTACAGCCTATCACGTCCGGGAATATCGATCTTTCGCTAAAACCCTATTCGTTATCAGCTACCATCAAGACTTAGTGCGCTTGATGCCTATCAAAACTATACGGTCTCTGGATGCCGGCCTTCTTGCTTCATGTGCACAACCAGCGCAGCAAACTTTAATTCCTCTAAACGTAAATCCAGATAGGATGACTGAATCGTGGCCTGACTCAGTTGCTGTCCGGTATAATTCAGCAGGACATAATCATCCCTTAAGGCTTGCAACATCTGTCCCAAATTTTCTCTGTTTAATTGAGCAAGATATAAATCTGCCTTGCTATTAAAGGCCAAACTAAAGATTTCAATGATACTTCTACGGCGGCTGTCATCGATATAATTACAACTGGCGATCTGCTGTGTTGCTATGGCCTGCTGAATTTTTTCACGTACATCGAGCAGATGCCGAGCCGCATCCGTTTCACTATATCCTGCGATCAGCTGTTGTAAAATTGCGGTACTGGCAGACATAAACCGTAATGCTTGGCCTGGATTTTATGTTCCAGGGCATTCACTACGTCCTCTAAGTGCTGCTGTTGCTTGGCCTGTTGATAATAACCCGCTAAACTTTTTCTGGCCTGCTGTTTAACTTCGACTAAGGCTTTCGCTTGAAACTGGGCGAGATAGTCTTTCACGCTTTCAATATAAGCCTTGAGATCATCAATCATGATCGAAGCATCCAGTTTGGTCACTTCAACAAAATTTTCGGCCTGCAAAGTCCGGTTGATAATATATTGTTCGATATCACAGATATCCTGATATTTTTTATATTTATTCAGCTCAGTCGTTAAACTGCCATGCTGTACCCGCAGTTGGGTCACGTCATAATTCAGTTCATCGACTTGAGCGTCATAATCTGCCAGTCTGCTGCGTGAATGATCCAGATTTTCCTGTAAAAACTGGATATTGCTGCGTAATGAAGTCTGGATCTTCAAGCTCCAGAGCAAGGCACATAATAAAATACTCGCGAGAACGAAAAAAGCCATACTGAGCATTGTTCTGTCCTTTAACCCCGGGCATTGCCCTAAAACATCAAATTAAAAATTTATTATAAAGTACTGGTTAATTTTGCATCACTTTGACTAGATAATCAAAGCCATTAATCGCCACTAAGTCGTTCATTCATTTTATTTTTCTATAATTTTTTATGTGCAAGTCATACATCATGAATTGATTTGCAGCTTAAATCAAAACGATCCTGAAACAGCTAACGGTATTTTTTATATCAAAGGATATAATTTAAAAGTTTAAAATTAATGACAGTAAAATTAAAAAAACCAATAGAAATAAAGATATCAAACTTATAAAAGCAGATAAAGACAATAAAAATTCCTAAACTCATCATCAAGATATGCAGCCAGCATTCACCGGTATGTTCTACATCGACAGAAGATTGGGCAATGCATAAGTATTAGATTTCAAATAAAAAACATGAAAAACTGTTAATTTTCAGAGCATTGACTGAAATAAATTCTCACACTTTTTAATTCAGGCAGCCCATTTTAAATGGCAAATACCATTTTGAATGACTGTAAAAATAGAACTAATTTGACCGGATACCATCGTTTTTATAATCCACATCAAAACGGAACTACGACTTCAATCTCAACCGGAACACCACTCAGCGGCTGGCTAAAAGCCAGATAATTGGCATGCAAAGCCATACGATTTAAAGGACTGCGCTGTGGTTCTGGATGATAGATTTTATCGCCAGTAATGGGATGACCCAGATACAGCATATGTACTCGCAACTGATGAGAACGGCCTGTGATGGGCGTGAGTAAAACCCGACTAATGTCTTGCTGGGGCAAATATTCTATTGCCTGATATAAGGTTTTGGCAGTTTTGCCCAGTTCATAATGCACCATCTGACGCGGACGGTTTTCCCAGTCGGTCATCAAAGGCACTTCGACGCTGCCCTGACCTTCAAGTTTGCCTTGTACCAGTGCGACATAATTTTTATGCACGGTACGTGCCTGAAACATTTTACTCACCGCCACTTCTGCATCACGGTGTTTGGCAAACATCAAAATACCTGAAGTGGCCATATCCAGACGATGGGTGATTTTAGCCTGCGGATACTGGTCCAGAACCCGCAAATAAGCACTGTCATGATGTTCAGCTAAACGCCCGGGAACCGACAATAATCCGGCCGGCTTTTCAATCACCACCAGATCATCATCTTCATAAACAATATGCAACGGTTCTTGCGGTGGGCAATAGACAAAGTCGGGGTTGATGGGCATTTTAGGAATACAGCATCTGGAACAATGCGCGCAAAATAACAAGCTGTATTTAACCTGTCAATCACCGCGCATAGCCAGATAAATTAATCTGCCAGATAATAATCCACCGTCGAAACTACACGGACTTTTTTCAAATAGGGGGTATTGCTGTCGCGATCTTCGATACTAAACATGCCCTGATTGGCGGACTTGATTTTCCCCAGACTGCTTTTTGAATCTGCGGCAAATTTTTCTGCCACACTGCGGGCATTTTCGGTGGCTTGTTCAATCATCGCCGGCTTAATGTCATTCAACTTAGTAAATAAATATTCGGTTCTTTGTCCGGAATCATCTCCAGCAAAGGCAATGCCTTTTCGACCCAAAGCCATCAGACGGCTTTGTGCCTTGCGTACTGCATCGATGTTGTGGGTATAGACGGTAATGGTCTGACTGGCAGTATAGCGCAGTGCGACATTGGCATCACCGCCGTATTGCTGGGCGTATTTATCGGTAATACTCGGTGAAGCACTGGTGATCTCTTCGGCACTAAAACCTTCATTTTTTAGAAAGGTCTGAATTTCCTGGGTATTGTTTTGCATGGTATCGTACAACTGGGCCAGATCCTGACTGCCTGCGTTAAAACGGATCGGCCAGACTGCTACATCAGCTTTGACTTCGCGTTCCGACAAACCTTTGACCGACACAATACGTTCATACTGTTTGATTTTTAAGGCGCTATTGCCCAGAATCCATCCGGCAATAATCATCCCCAAAGCAATCAGGACACCCAAGATCAGTGCCGGTTTAAATTGATTCATCTGTTTCAACTCCTTTAAAATCCTGTTTTAGTTTTTATATACCCTACTGATCCGAAGCTATTTTTCTGTCATTGAAATATTCAGTTCAGCATAGCGCTTAACTTTGCTTGATTAAATAGATTGCAATTAAAGGCGCCAAGTTAAACAGCAAAATCCCAATTTTATACAACACCATACCTGAATAATGAATCACATCGAAGCTGGCTTCAGATAGCCGGAACCATTTTCCATGCAATTGTTTCATCCAGTTTCGGGCAAATACAAAAACCGTGAACCAGAGCATGAGAATAGTGTAATTGATGACTAAGGAAAATAGCAGAAAACGACACCAAATATCGAGATTCATCATAATTCCCCACTGGGCGCAGCTGATGCTTTAAAAATAACAAATTTGATCTGGGAGAATGAGAACTGATTTGTATCATGCTTGAATTGAATCTTGGTTTAAGCTTTTGATTTATTGTTATTTTAATGATTTATCATATTTGCACTGCTGGAGAATTTTTTAGGGTGTTGGGAAAACGTCTAATGGTTTACTTCAACTATCAATCTTTGTAAGACTTGATCTTATAGCCTATAAACTTGTGGTCTATAGCGTCCTAAGCCGGATCGAGACCTTTTGGGTTCGTACTGCACTCGCGTTTTGCGCCGCTCACAGCATGCTACTCTTTCCGATCCCATCACACCCTTGAAAGCTATATTAGGCAAAAATGAACGGGATTAATTTCCTATGTTTTTTTAATTTTTAGATTTTTTGAAAATTTATTTCATTATTAAACTAAATTTAGGGAAATAAATTTCATTCTTCATTTTTTACGCTTTTTTATTCTATAAAAATGGCCTTTATTGCAATTTATCTTCAAGACATGATGACTATTTATTGAAACAAAGCAGCCTGAATCCATTGTGCGCTAAACCACCAGATACTGATTGCGGTCATCCCGCATAGCAGATTGGCCAGAACTTTATTGAGTCTCGTCAGTTCAGAGCTATAGATTTTCAGATTCAGTAAATATGCCATCACGCCGTAGAGCAAGCCAATTGCGCCCCCAAACAGGATCAGAATTAATGGCCATGCGGAATAAAAGTGGGCTTTTTTGCTTAATTTTCCTGATTCTGGTGCGTACTCTCTGATTTCCATATGCGTTTGACCTCTTTCCAATATGTGTACATGCACGATTTCAAGGCAGATATTTCGCTGTTATTAAATATTTGCCTTCTAGGACTTTGATTGAAGCAAGAAGCAGACCAGTTTTAGTGTACAAAAAGCTGACGGGTATGTTGGTTGATATAGGCGTTCAGGCCATCGCCATATCGGGCGAGCTGTTTCATGTTTTCCACATGCTGATCACCGGCACTGCTATAACTGTAGGTATAAACTTTCGAGGTTTTCTTAAATTGCACGCGAATAAATTCGTTACCAATCTCGTAATTGGCAACACCTGAGTCATGATTAAGATCAAGATAATGTTGCAATTGAGCTGCCCTAAACACTGTGAATTTAGGCTTTTACATGGGGATGATTTGGTTAATTTTCAATCAAAATCAAAGTTCAAAAAGATATAAAATTACAAAAAAATATCCCACTCAATGATGGGATATTTTTTTCAATCTAATTGAATTATTTAGCAATTAGGATCAACAACATAACTTGTCTGGCTAAATTTTTGCCATGCTCCAGTAGCAGCACCATCTACAACCAGAATAGAAATAAGTCCCCAATCCAGGAAAATACCTAATAAAGTTGTTGGATCAAATGTTTTCTGTGGAATAACGGTGTTGGTTTGACAGCCTTGCTTCTCTGCCTTAATCACATAGTTTTCTTTCTTTTTGAAAGTATAGACAGTATTACGCTGTCCCATATATTCTTCATTGACATATAACTTAGCCAATTCATCATTACTACGGATATTCACAGTTTGGGTTGAACCATTAAACATCGTGGCACAGCCTGAAGTAAATAAGATTGCACTGCCTAGTACTAAAGCTGCAAATTTTTTCATTGTTTCACCCCGGAAATATCTAACCTTAATTTAAAAGTGGTTAGCTAATTTTTAAAGCAGACAAGCTATACCGTTTATATTTAAATTTCAAATAATTTTTTGAATTTATTAGGTTTTACTTTAAATTAATAAGTTTTATAAATATATGATTGGCTTTTTCACCCTGATCTTTTGATTGCTACCTAAAAGGTTAGCTAATAAACAGCAAAAAGCCCTATGGAGTAATAGGGCTTTCGTTCAAAACAGAGGGTAACTGTTTGAGTTGTTTTGCTTAGGCATTCTTATTGTTAAATTGATTGCCTTGGCATTTGGTACACGGTGGTAAACGATCAGTACCAATTTCTAAGTAGGTGCGGTGTCCGCATTGAACACAAAAATAGAAGCCTGTTCCGGGTTTTTCGCCAGCAGTAACCATCTTTGTTCTCCATGGTTTTAGAAATGGTCTGTCTAGTATAACCCTCTGGTGATGAATGTCTATTGTCCATTTTTGTAAATGATGATGGCATTTGGGCGAAGGCAAATACTGCAAAAATCTACATGGTCTTATCGCCTTTTATGTTCGGTTCTAATTGCAATATCAGGTATTGATTCAGCAGGGCTAATTACAGTTTGTATTTTTGCTCTATCACTCAACCTTTCATTTAACATATAAGCAAATGATTTACCTAATTTTTTAGCTTCCATTTGTATTTCATAGAGCTCTTCTCCTGAAATTGGATTATCACTCATATCCACTATAGTAGAGAAATGATACGTTGCATCTTCTTCATTTTCTGAAGGGGATGCTAATTCAATGACTTTATTAGGATCTACACTCACTGCATCTTGCATACCAGAACCTGCAACCCCAAAATTTTGAACTACTCTAGAATTATCCCTTAATTTCAAAATTTCCAGGTCTTCTTTTGAAAAGGGTACATGGAATTCATTAAAATTTATGAAAGGTCTTCCATCAATCCTCATTTGAAAATGGTAGTGGGGATATTCGATTTGTTTGCCTTTATGCCCCTCAGCATCATTCTCTGAGCAATCAAATGTCCACTCAATATTTTTCCACTTTATTGTAGAAGATAAAATTTTACGCCCAGATCTTTCACTGTCTAGATCGTTAATATTTGAAAGTAACTTCTCTTCATTTGCACACCACCTTAAATAAGCTGCAATATTGTGATAACCATATTTTTCATATATCAATTTAAAATGTTTTTTTTGAAATTTACAAAGACGTAATAACCAATGTAGACATGGTTCTCCTACACTCATCGTTTTGAAATCTTTTCTGCATAGGTAACATTGCCGTTTCTGATAGCTCTCTTTAAAAGCAATTACTTGTCGCAAATTTTCTTCATGCTGTTTTGTATTAAATTCTTTAATTTGATCTTCTGTTAAACTATCGAGCCAAGATTCAAAACTTTTCTTATTCACTATTTTTCTCTTTCATAAATTCAGTCATATAAGAACTTAACATTTCTATTTATGTATGCATTTAATCCATTACCAGATCTAGCTAATATTTTCATTTTATCTACGTGAAACCTCCCAGCCTTCCTATAACTGTATTGATAAATTTTAGCCGTTTCTCTAAATTTCACTCTAATATAAGTCTCACCAATTTCGTAATGCGTCACGTTAGAATCATTATTAATATCTTTATAAATTTCCAAAAATCCCCCCCATTAAAAAATAAAAAACGCCCCAATCCACATTAGAGCGTTTTTTAAACAATTTCAATAACTTTAATCTCTCCCCTTGCGAAGCAATACTTCTCTCCTTTAAAAAAGGAGGGAGTTCCC
>NZ_JAJKFX010000017.1:0-61370 GCF_022869025.1 Acinetobacter sp. F-1
GGCTTGATTGGCTTGATTGGCTTGATTGGCTTGATTGGCTTGATTGGCTTGATTGGCTTTAATTTAAAGTTAGGTATTTGGATTTTTAAAGATCAGGAAAAAATCCCATAGTGGCTTAGCTACCGTCAATTGAATGATTGATAAATTATTGTGGAGCTTTTTGGTTTTTTTACACATGTTACTTTAAAGATATAAGAGTAAATACGATGTATGTGTTAAATAAGTATAACCATAATTCATATGGTCTAAACTTAAATATTAGAAAATTAGATGCCGGTTATAAATATGTTTTTTGAGAAAAAAATATTTTCTAATTCACTTTGGATGATGTTAGAAAAGTTTTTAGGCATATTTGGGCTTATCTTTGTAAACTCATATATGGCTAAATATATCGGTCCAGAAAATTTTGGAAAATTAGCTTTTACGACTTCAATTTTTATTTTTGTTCAAACTTTATCTTGGTTTGGTGCTCAAAATATATTATTTAAACGTTTTAGTGAGAATATTCAATCTGGAATTCGTTTGGCGATTTCTACTCAATTGATGCGAAATAGCATTTATTTTATAATATCAATTTTTGCACTTATATATTTGTGGTTTAGTAGTGATACATTAACATTTGTATTTGGAGTAGGTAATTTTATTGCCAGTTACTTTTTAGTGAATGATTTTTTTTCTATACATAATAATAGTCAGCTTATTTCTATTGTAAATGCTTTAACAAATATAATAGGTCTTTTTTTAGCATTAACTCTGCGATTTGTTTTAGTTCTTTTTGAAGCAGATGCTTACACAATGATTTTTCCTATCATTATTATGGCGATGATCCCATTTTTTTTGAGAAAAACTTATTTTTATAAAAAATATAAAAAGATTCAAAACAAAAAATATAATAAAAAATATAATAATTATATGTTTATGACAGGAGGGAGTTTAGTTTTATCTACACTTTCGATTGTTTTGTACACTCAAGTTTCAAATATATTTTTAGCCAAATATACCTCATTTACTAATTTAGGCATTTATAATGTCGCTTTGACCTTAGGCTCTGCTTGGGGTTTTATTAATATTGCTTTAATTACAAGTTATTTTTCAAAGATATATGCGGAAAATAATATCTCTATAGAGTTGCAATACTTAAAACAAATACATTGGTTAGTAATAATTATTACACTCTTTGTGATGATAGGTATGTTTCTAATAGGATCATGGGTTGTTAATATTTTATACGGAGTTGAATTTATTTATTCTATAAAACTACTTCCTTTTATAGTCTTTGCAACTATGCTTTCAGCATTAGGCACAATTAGTTACCGTTATATAATGAAATTTAATGGTTATAAGTACTTATCCGTTAAAATGTTAATAGTTAGTTTGTTAAGTATACCAATTTCTTACTTTTTTATTCAGAAGTATGGTGTTTTAGGGGCAGCGTATTGTTTTATACTAGTAGAGTTTTTTTCTCTCACTATTGCAAACTATTTTTTTAAAAATGGTTGTATTTTAAAAATGCATATTAATGTATTAAGTTTTAGTAATAAAGATAAGGGTTAAGGTAATTATACAATGTATAAGTTGATTTTGCTGTTTCGTTTATTTTTACATAGGATTCTTCCTTTCAATGATATCAGTGATAGTTTTTTAAACTATTTAAGTTTTCTTATAAGTCACAAAAGGCTTCCTAAAGATCGTTTTTATTTTAATGATTATTTGTTCAAAATAAAGAATACAGATGAAATATTAAATCCTATTCGACAGTTTGTAAGTGATAAATATTTAGTAAAAGATTATGTGCGTGCAAAAGTGGGGGAGCAATATAATGTTCCAACACTTGCAATTTTTAATAACTATCAAGATTTAAAAGATTATGAATTTCCAGAAAATTGTTGTATTAAACCGACTCAAGCTAGTCAAGCTGTTATTTTAAGAAAAAATAATGAACCTATAAATATTAATGAGACGGAAAAGTGGTTCGAATTGAATTATTATAAAAAAACACGGGAAAGAAACTATAAATATCTGAAACCTAAAGTAATTGTAGAGCCTTTGATTTTTAATAGCACAAACTTAATGGATTACCGTATTTACTGTTTTAATGGAAAGGCGAAGTTAATTTGTATAGATATAGGTAAATTTACAGGTTATCAGCGCATTTTTTATACAACAGACTGGGTGAAACAAGATTTTTCTTTAAAATACCCCCTTTATGAAGGTGAGTTAGAAAAACCTAAAAATCTAGATGAAATGATTATGGTTGCTGAAAAATTATCTAGTGAATTTGACTTTGTTAGAATTGATTTATATTCAGATGGTGAAAGCTGTTTAGTGGGTGAAATTACTAATTGTCATGCTGCTGCTTCGCAAAATTTTGTGCCTTTAAGTGCTGAGAAAAAAGCCTCAAAAATTATTTTTGGAGATATAGTGTGAAAATTACTGTTGTAGGTACTGGTTATGTTGGTTTATCTAACGCTGTGTTATTTGCGCGTCAGCATAAAGTAACGAGTTTAGATATTGATGAAAACCGTGTTGCTTTAATTAATCAAAAAATATCACCTATTTCGGATGACTATATTGAGCGAGCATTTAAAGAAGATAATTTAAATCTGAAAGCTACGCTTGATAAAGTTCAGGCGTATGAGCAAGCAGATTATATTATTATTGCTACACCTACTAATTATGATTCCGAGACCAATTATTTCGATACATCTTCAATAGAAATTGTTATTTCAGAGATCCTCCCACTGAATAGCACTGCAACTATTATTATAAAATCGACTATACCTGTCGGTTACACAGCTCAGGTCAAATCCAAATTTAAAACGGAACAAATAATATTTGCTCCAGAGTTTTTACGGGAAGGTAAAGCTCTTTATGATAACTTATATCCTTCACGAATCATCGTAGGGGAGAAATCCGAGCGGGGTAAAAGCGTTGCTCAGCTTTATCTCGATGCAACAGTTGAGAAAAGTGCCCCAACGCTATGCATGAATGCGACTGAAGCAGAGGCTGTAAAATTATTTTCTAATACTTATCTTGCTATGCGAGTGGCTTATTTTAATGAGCTTGATAGCTACTGTGCTGTAAAGGGCTTAGATACCAAACAAATTATTGATGGAGTTGGCTTGGATCCACGCATAGGTAATCATTACAATAATCCAAGTTTTGGCTATGGTGGTTATTGTTTACCTAAAGATACCAAGCAATTATTGGCTAACTACAATGAAGTGCCTAATAATATTATAGGTGCTATTGTGGAGGCAAATCGTACTCGTAAAGATTTTATCGCAGATCAGGTTGTAGGGAAATTACGTGCACAAGGTGGTAATCAGATAGTGGGTATTTATCGTTTGATTATGAAAGAAGGCAGTGATAATTTCCGTGCTTCAGCAATTCAAGGCATTATGAAACGTATCAAAGCCAAGGGTATCGAAGTGATTGTATATGAGCCTGTACTAAAAGAGAGCCAATTCTATAACTCACGTATTGTGATTTCGCTAGATGAGTTTAAACAAGCCAGTACTATCATAGTTGCAAATCGTTTAGACGATAGCTTGAAAGATGTGGCTGAAAAAGTTTATACACGTGATTTGTTTCAAAGCGATAGTTAATATAAACTAACGCGGTAGTATTCGATATATTATTGGCTTTTGTGTATTACTAGATTTTCTTTAAAAGTCTAAATAGTATTCTAGTCTATATAGCGAACATGAAAGTTATTGGTGATTGTGCTGGGGCGCTATATTAGAATGCAAAAGTCATTGATAAGATTTTTTCAAAGTAAGTTTGTTCGTAATGTCATTTTAGTTGCTAGTGGTACTGCTGGCGCACGAGCTATTACTATGGCATTTTACCAATAATTACTAAATTGTATGGACCTGAAGCTTTTGGGTTGCTAGGTGCTTTTGTCGCTGTTTTAGCTATTGTTATGCCTATTGCTGCCTTGTCTTATCCAGTTGCAATGTTTTTCAATGCTATGCAGCAGTGGTTAATTAGAAAGAAACAATTCAAGTTAGTCTTGTAATTTTGAGTCAGGTTTCTTTTTTAAAGTGAGATGAGTGTTGAGCTATATTAGTATAAACTATATTGGTGATGATTATGTTAGTGGTTAAGTCTAATGAACTTGGTCATAGATTCATAACATTGCTAGTTTTTTTTCTAGCGAGTAGTATTTATTACTTGACTATCCCTGCATTAGTAATAATTTATATGTATTTGCTGGTTTATAAAAAGTGGTTGAAGATTAATAAGAGGAGTTTGACAATTCTGGTATTGTTTTTTTCATCAATAGGCTTGTCTTTATTTGTTGGTTTGTTTGATAGTAATTTTGGCGAAAGCTTGGTGTATTCGATATATCTTTTTGCATTATTTTTTGCAGTAATATTATTGGTGAGTACGGATAATCCCAATAAAACTATTTCATATATATATGCATTTTTATTTGGATCATTTTTCTTTTATTCAATAATTTTATTTAATGCTTGTATATATAATTTTAGTAATTCAACTTGTGGTTATGGTGGGGTTTATAATTTATTTACAGGAAGTGTGTTGAATACTCCAGGTTATGCCAATAGTATAGTTTTATATCCTATTCTTTGTTTATGTTATATGTTTGTATACAAGGAAAAAAATAGTATAAATAAAAAAATATATGCAATTTTTGTTGTGGTTTTATGTGTTGTTTTACTTTCTTTTTTAGCTTCTAGAGCCTCTTACGTATTATTGTTAGCAGGGTTGTTGATGGTATTGGCTCTACGTAGCTGGAAAAATATAATTGCAGGGATTATTTTATTATTTGCATTGATAGTAGTATTTAATTTTTTATTAGATTATATGCAAACTATGGGTATTATAAGTTTTGACTTAATATTTAATCGATTTGAAGAAAAAGGATTTGAAACACAGCGCGTAGAAAGATATATGTCTGGCTTAGAAGAATTATTAACTACTCCGATTGGAATTTATCAAATTGATCCAAGTGTAGGTGCTAATAATTTAATACACAATATTTATCTTGATTTATCAAAATTTGGTGGTTGGTCTGTTTTTATATCATTTGTAATATTTAGCCTTTTGGGTTTAAAGCGTAGTCCATTTAAAATGAATGATGAGTATAAGTCTATTTTTATTATATATATAATATGTTTTATTTCTTTGCAGCAAGATGTTTTTTATGGTGCAGGTCTTCCAGTGTTGGTAATATTCTTGATGTCTAATACATATTTGTTTTGTTGGAGTCAAGTGAAGAAACAAACTTTAAGCGTGTAATGAATATGAAGAGTAAGTTTAGTATAGTCATCCCACACTATAACGAATCTAAGCGATTGAATCGCCTGTTAGTATCTATACCTCTATGTAGAGGGGACCTACAAGTGATCGTTGTTGATGATTGTAGTCCCGACCAAACTGGTCTAGCGCAGATCAAACAGCTATTTCCTACAGTAACTTTTTTATCGACACCCAATAATCAGGGCGCTGGTGCTGCAAGAAATATAGGCTTACAGCATGCTATCGGGGAGTTTGTTTTATTTGCGGATGCAGATGATGAGTTTTTGGAGCATACTTTTGAATACTTTGATGAAGCCATTATGCATGATGCCGATATTTATTACTTTTTTGCCGATGCTAGAATTGAAAATACGGGAGAGCATTCGGTTCGAGCCGATGTGTTTAATGGCTTGATTGATGAATATTTAGGTGCGCCGAATAAAGAAAATACACTTCATTTAAAGTTAGGGCACTGTGTACCCTGGGCAAAATTGTACAAAAATGCATTTATAAAGCAGACGCAGGTATTATTTGATGAAACTCCTGTGAGTAATGATATCTATTTTAATATTATCAATGCAGTGCATGCTGATAAAATTTATGCAGTGGATAAGGCTGTATATAGAGTGTATAGACTTACAGACAGTCTCACAAGTACACTCACTGCAGAACGTTTGCTTTGCAGATTACAGGTGTCGGCAAAAGTAGCAAC
Source organism: Acinetobacter sp. F-1 (assembly GCF_022869025.1). Lineage (NCBI taxonomy): Bacteria > Pseudomonadati > Pseudomonadota > Gammaproteobacteria > Moraxellales > Moraxellaceae > Acinetobacter > Acinetobacter sp. F-1. The sequence goes on from NZ_JAJKFX010000017.1 coordinate 5,981, forward strand.
AGAATTGAATCGTTTGGGTATATCACATAGCCGTTCTGCATCTGGTTTTCTTGCGCAGTCACTTTCTTTTGGGCCCGTTGTTTTTCTAAAAGCATTGCTGATATCGGTAAGATCTGATTTGCATTTAAACTTATTGAGAGTAGTTAATGTATCTCGTTGGTTACGATATTTTAAAAGAAATAATACGACAAGTGCTGAAATTAATAGAAAATAGAGATTATCCATGAGTAAAAAAATTTCAGTGTTAATACCAACATATAAACCAGGTTGGTATTTTGAACGTTGTTTAAAGTCTATAGAAGAACAAACTTTAGATAAAAAATATTTTAAGGTTTATATTGCTTTGAATGGTCCTAAGAAAGATTATGAGGATCTAATTATTGGATTATTGAAGCAGTATAGTTTTGAGTATGCGTATTTTTATATTGCACGGGCTGGCGTATCGAATGCTCGAAACCTTATGATTGAATCGTCAGTGGAAGATTATATTACTTTTGTTGATGATGATGATGTGCTTAGTTGTAATTATCTTGAGCAGCTTTTATTAAAGGTGACACCCTTTGAAATTTCTGTAAGCAATATGTGTCTATTTTCTCAAATACCTGAAGATTCACACCCAAACTATATTGGTAAAAGTTTCACTACTCTGAATCAACGTGAAACCTCATTATTTAAAACGCGTAAATTTTTTTCGTCACCTTGTGCAAAATTGGTTCATAGAGGTTTGATAGCTGACCATAGATTTAATACTAAATTGAAAATAGGTGAAGATTCTTTATTTATGGCGGAAATAAGTAAACGAGTTAGAGCAGTCAATAAAACTGATTTAAGTGCGTGTTATTATGTCTATGTTCGTGAAGGTTCCGCATCTCGCTCTAAAATTGAGCCTATTGATGAGTTCAAGCGACTTAGTTATCTGATTATTTTATATTCTGGTATGTTATTTAAAGGTTATAATATTCCCTTTATTCTAAGCCGTATAGTAGCATCCATGAAACATTTTAAAAGAGTTTTTAAGTAGCTTAAGTATATGAAAATTATATATTTCCATCAATATTTTAATACACCTGAAATGTCAGGTGGCACTCGTTCTTATGAAATGGCCCGTCGTTTAGTTGCTGCTGGCCATGAAGTACATATGATTACTTCGCGTAAAGATGCTAAAAACGATAACTGGTATATGACATTAGAAGCAGGAATACACGTCCATTGGTTTCCAAATATTTATAATAATAAAATGTCTTATTTTGAGCGTATCAAAGCTTTTATAAGATTTGCTTACCATGCAACAAAAAAAGGTAAAAGTTTTAAAAATGTGGATTTAGTTTTTGCAACAAGTACTCCATTAACCATTTCTATTCCTGCTGTATTAACTTGTAAAAAAAATAAAGCTCCGATGGTTTTTGAAATTAGGGATTTATGGCCTGAGCTTCCAATTGCGATGGGAGCCTTAAAAAATCCAATTCTTCGTAGTGTTGCTCATAGACTAGAACATTGGGCATATTTTAACTCGAAGGCAATCGTGGCACTTTCACCTGGAATGAAAGAAGGTGTTATAAAATCAGGTTACCCAAAAAAGAATATCGCGGTGATTCCAAATAGTTGTGATATTGATTTATTTACAATTGATGAAAAATTGGCTGTTGAATTTCGAAATTCTCACGACTGGCTGAAAGATCGTCCGCTTATCGTTTATACAGGTACATTTGGACATATTAATGGGGTGGGATATCTCGTTGACTTGGCAGAAAAACTAAAAAATATTAATCCCGAAATTCGTATTTTACTTGTTGGAGATGGTTTTGAATTTGAAAAAGTAAGAAATAGAGCAATTGAAAAAAATGTTTTAGATCAAAACTTATTCATGATGAAACGAGTGCCTAAAAACCAGATTCCTATTATTTTAAATGCTGCTACCCTGTGTTCAGCTTTATTTATTGATAAACCTGAAATGCGTTCAAATTCTGCAAATAAATTTTTTGACGCATTAGCCTCAGGTACGCCCGTTATGATTAATTATGGCGGTTGGATGGTGGACTTAATTAATAAGCACCAATGTGGTTTAGTAACTTGGAAAATGGATATTGAGTCTGCTGCAAGTAAGATCTCTAATTTTATAAATGACAAACGGGTCTATACTCAAGCTTCAATTAACGCCAAGAAACTAGCAAATTCGCAATTCCATAGAGATGTACTTGGAAAGCAATTGGGTCTGGTTTTCGATGCTGTAATAAATGATAAAGAAAATATAGCAAGTATTACCGAAGAATATTATGATTAAGGCATTCTGAATATGATGCTCAAAAGTCCTTGTTCTTGGTAAATAAGAATGTCTTCTTTTGAGCATTATCTTTGGTTTTAATTATACCTATATAAAAATGGTGTAATAAAAATTATCATATGTGTAAGTGTGCTTAGACAATTTGGTCTGATAAAAGTTGGATATCATGGGTGTTATAGATTATGTATGAATCATGTTTCAAAAGACTGATGGACTTGGTTATTTCATTGGTTGTGTTTCTTATAGTCTTGCCAATTTTTATTACTGTCATGTTTTCTTTAATAATTGCCAATAAAGGCAATCCTTTCTTTTTTCAACGTAGACCTGGAAAAAATGAAAAAATCTTTAAGATTATTAAATTTAAAACTATGACCGATGCTAAGGATTCAAATGGAAAGTTATTACCTGATTCTGAAAGACTTACAAAAATTGGATCATTTATTCGAAAAACATCTTTAGATGAAATGCCTCAATTAATTAATGTTATTAAAGGGGATATGTCATTAATTGGACCTCGTCCTTTATTTGTAAGATACTTGCCTTATTATACTAATAGAGAAGCATTACGTCATACTGTAAGGCCTGGGATAACAGGATTAGCTCAAGTAAATGGTAGGAATTTTTTAGACTGGAATAGCCGCTTAGAATTAGATGCTCAATATGTTGAAAATATTAGCTTCATGAATGATATAAAAATAGCGTTATTGACTGTTAAAAATGTTATAGCAAGGAAGGATATTGCCGTAGTTCCAGGAGCTATTGGAAAGCCTTTAGATATTGAGCGAGCTAAAAATGAAACTAAGATTACTAAATAAAAACGATTTATCTTTGCGCGTGCAATGGATGAATGATGCGCGGATTTATTGTACCATGCATTTCCAACCACCTATTTTACTAGAAAATACTCTCCAATGGTTTAATATTAATAAAAACAATAGTAAACGGGCAGATTTTGTTTTAGAGACATTAGATGGGGAAGTGTTAACTATGTCTGGTTTAACTGGACTAGATACTGATATCTTGAAAATGGAGTCTTATATTTTTGTTGATCCAGATACCAAAGCAAAAGGCCTAGGTAAAAAAACACTATTCTTACAATGTGTTTATGCTTTTGAAATTCTAAAAATAAATAAAGTTTATGCTTATATCGACTCGGATAATTTTGCATCCCAAAAGCTATATGAAAAAATTGGTTTTAAGAAAGAAGGAATCTTACGTAATGAAACTAAAAGAGAAGATAGTTTTATAGATCGTTATTATTATGGTTGTTTCATAGATGACCTAGATAAAAGTTTATTTCAATATGAAGTTAATTATGATTATAAAGAGATTAGACTTTTATGATTATTTATCAAAAAATATATCAATCACAACTTAACCAAAATATTACTATTATCCGTGATGATTTATATCCATCTTTAGGCGGTGGTAATAAAGGTCGAAAAATTGATAGTATTGGTCAAGAAATATTAGATAACTCCTATAAGGCTGTAGTAACGACAGGTGGTATTCAATCAAACCATTGTCGAGCAACAGCCGTTTTTTGTGCGCAACATCATTTGCAATGTACATTAGTTTTACATGGTGATAAAGATAAGTTTCTAAAAGAGTCTGGCAATGCCAAAATTATGCGTATGTCAGGAGCTAATATTATTTTTGTTGACCAACCCATAGATATTGGACCCACTATGGATCAGGCTATGTGTAAATATAAAGATATTGGTTTAAAACCTTATTATCTATGGGGAGGTGGGCATAATCTTCAAGGTGGTAAAGCTTATATTGATGCTGTTCAACAATTAAATTCAGAAGTACTAATAGATTACTTATTCGTAGCTTGTGGTACTGGATCTACCCAAGCAGGAATAATGGCAGGTTTATCGCAAAAAAATATGCCTTGTAAAGTCATTGGTATATCTGTTGCAAGAAATCAGCAATCTGCACAAGAACATGTATCTAATTTTTATAATAAACTTTGTGAAAGTTTTTCTATTCAAAGGCAACATGAGACTATTGTCTTAGATGATTATCTGTGTGGTGGTTATGAGCAGTATAATGATGAATTGAAAAAATTATCAGATGATTCAATTCGTGATTATGGCTTTGCTTTAGATACAACATATAGTGGTAAAGCATTTTTGGGTATGCAGCAGTACATCTTTAAGCACAATCTGCAAGGTAATATTGTATTTTGGCATACTGGTGGAATTTTTAATTTTTTGGCTTAAATCAACTTATGAATATTTTATTTACATGTGCTGGCCGTCGTAATTATCTCATTAATTATTGTAAGCAAGCATTAAATGGTCAAGGTATAGTCTTGGCTACTGATATGAGTAAGCTTGCTCCTGCAATGTCTGATGCAGATATCAGCTTACTTGTTCCTTCTATTTATAGTGAGGACTATATTCCAAATTTACTTAGTATTGTTAAAGAATATGATATCAATGCGATTATATCTTTAAATGATCTTGAGTTGCCAATTTTATCTAATCATAAGCAAGTATTTACTGAAATGGGAGTACAAGTAATTGTTTCAGATAGCTTAGTAATCGATATTTGTTTTGATAAAATTAAAACCCGTGATTTTTTATTATCTATTGGCTTAAATACACCCTTAACCTATAGTAATTATAATGATGCGCTAGATGCAATTAAATCAGGGCAACTAACTTTTCCTCTGGTATTAAAGCCACGTTGGGGAAGTGCTTCAATTGGAATCGAATTTCCGGAAAGTCTTGAAGAATTTGAATTAGCTTATAAGCTGCTAATGATTAAATTAAAGAACACAATTCTATTTGAGGCGAGTAAGAACGAATTAGATGCAGCCATCTTGATTCAACAGAAATTGAATGGACCAGAATATGGCATGGATATCGTAAATGACTTGGATCAAGAATATTTTACGACAGTAGTGCGTAAAAAACTTTCTATGCGAGCAGGCGAAACAGATAAAGCAGTTTCTGTTATTGACCAGCATTTTTCAGATATTGGCGAAAAAATATCAACTAATTTAAAACATATTGGTAATTTAGATTGTGATGTGTTCGAGCAGGATGGTGAGTTGTATGTGCTTGAGTTGAATCCACGTTTCGGTGGTGGATATCCTTTTTCACATGAAGCCGGTATGAATACTATTCAGGCCTATTTAGCTTGGTTAGCTGGTGAAAAACTAGAGAGTTCTTTTAATCAATATAAAGCTGATCTCGTATTTTCTAAGTGTGATCGTCTTATTCGTATTTAATTTTTAGGGAATACAACATGCTAAATACTGCATTTGAACCATGGCCAAGTTTTACCCAGAAAGAAGCGGATGCGGTTTCCCGGGTTTTATTGTCGAATAAAGTCAACTACTGGACAGGGCAAGAATGCCGTGACTTTGAAAAAGAATTTGCCCAGTTCGCAGAAACCCAGTATGCAGTGGCTTTAGCCAATGGAACCGTGGCACTCGATGTTGCTTTGAAAGCCTTAGGGATTGGCGCAGGGGATGATGTAATTGTCACTTCACGCACCTTTCTGGCATCAGCCAGTTCGATTGTGACGGCTGGAGCAAATCCTATTTTTGCTGATGTTGAGCTGGATTCACAGAATATTTCTGCTGAAACCATCGAAGCAGTACTGACCCCAAATACCAAAGCGATTATTTGTGTGCATCTGGCTGGCTGGATGTGTGATATGGATCCGATCATGCAATTGGCACAGGAAAAAGGCCTGTATGTGATTGAAGACTGTGCACAGGCACATGGTGCGAAATATAAAGGCAAGTCGGCCGGTTCCATCGGTCATATCGCAGCCTGGTCGTTTTGTCAGGACAAGATCATGACCACAGGTGGTGAAGGCGGTATGGTCACCACCAATGATGAAACCCTGTGGAAAAAAATGTGGTCTTATAAAGACCATGGCAAGAACTTTGACAGCATCTATAACAAGCAGCATCCACCGGGATTCCGCTGGTTGCATGATTCATTTGGGACCAACTGGCGCATGATGGAAATGCAAGCAGTAATTGGCCGTATTCAGCTTAAAATGATGCCGGAGTGGACTGCAAAACGCATGGCCAATATGGAAAAAATTTATGCTGCATTTGCAGACAGTCCATATTTTAGCGTGCATCGCCCATCCGATGAGTATGTCCATGCCGCATATAAATGTTATGTGCAGGTCAATACAGATCGGTTGCCTGAAGGCTGGTCACGTGACCGGATTATGGCAGAGATGAATGCCTTGGGTGTGCCATGTTTTAGTGGATCTTGTTCCGAGGTGTATTTGGAGCATGCTTTTGATGGTACAGCATGGCGACCGGCACAGCGTTTGCAAAATGCGCAAAAACTCGGTGAAACCAGTTTGATGTTCTTGGTCCATCCGACATTAACAGAAAATAATATTCAAACAACTGAATCTGCCATCCAGCAGATCATTAGTCGCATATAATCTAATCATGATTCAATCACGTAGAATGCACCAATAGGTGCATTTGATAAATTTACCCAAGTTTCAATTTAATCATTCTAATACCTAAATTGGATTGAAACTTATAAGTACTATTGAGAAGACATATCACGTGAAGTCCATCATCCTACCTTTAGTCGAATCTCCACGTTCAGCAAAACTCGCATTTTTAGTCATTTTAGACTTTTGTATTTTCCCTGTTCTAATCTGGCTGTGTTATGCCATCCGCCAGTTTGACCTCGGCGCAGAAGTTGTACCCAATATTCCTTTTGGTACGGTTTGGGTCAGTGCTATTGCTGTATTGGCTCTATTTCTCTGCGGTGTATATCGCTTTATTGTTCGTACCTTCAATGAATTCTTTATTGTTAAACTGGGTTTGGCAACGATCTTATCCGTGATTGGCCTGTATTTATTGGCTTATAGCACCCATGCCTTTATTCCGACATCCATCCCGTTGATGTTTGGCTTTATGATGTTTGCCTGGGTCTGGTTTAGCCGAGGTTTTATCCGTTTTATCGTGCGTTCTTATTTACAGGCCGGAGTGCCTAAAAAACGTATCGCGATTTACGGCGCTGGCAATGCAGGGCAACAGGTGGCAGCCACCTTAAATCGCTCCAATGAGCATGTGCCGATTATATTTATTGACGATAATCCGTCTTTAAATGGCCAAAATATTGGTGGTATTCAAGTTTTTTTACCACATACTGCTTTGAAATGTTTTACAAAACTCAAAATTGATGAAATTCTGATTGCACTGCCCTCAGTCGGGCGGATACGTAAAAGTGAAATCGTTAAATCTTTAGAACCGGCGCATCTTAAAATTACCGAGATTCCCGGCCTGACTAAACTGGTCGATGGTGAAATTCGAATTTCCGATATTCAGGAAGTGGATATTATTGACCTGCTGGGCCGCGATCCGGTACCTCCGGTTGCAGAACTTTTAGCCAAAAATATTCAAGATAAAGTAGTGATGGTCACAGGCGCAGGTGGCTCAATTGGTTCTGAGCTTTGTCGCCAGATTATTAAAAACCAGCCAGCCAAAATTATCATTTATGAACTGACAGAATTTGCTTTATATAGTATTGATAAAGAATTACGTCTCACAGCATCATGTGACATTATTCCAATCTTGGGCTCAGTATTGGATGAACGCAAGCTTGAGCGGGTGATTGAACAATATGAGATCCAAACAGTTTATCATGCAGCGGCTTATAAACATGTACCCCTGGTGGAGTGTAACCCATTAGCAGGCCTGAAAAATAACGCGGTGGGAACGGCATTTAGTGTCAATGCTGCGGTGAAAAAAGGCGTCGAAACCTTTGTACTGATTTCAACCGATAAAGCGGTACGTCCGACCAACGTGATGGGTGCGACCAAGCGGATGGCAGAGCTTTATTGCCAGGCCATGGCAGAAGCTCAGGACCAGACCCAGATCAGTATTGTACGCTTTGGTAATGTACTGGGTTCTTCAGGCTCAGTGGTACCGCTGTTTAAACAGCAGATTGCCAAGGGTGGGCCAATCACGGTGACCGATCCCGAAGTGACCCGTTTCTTTATGACCATTCCGGAAGCCTCGCAGCTGGTGATTCAGGCTGGTGCCCTCGGTACGGGCGGAGATGTGTTCTTGCTGGATATGGGCGAACCGGTACGGATTCAGGATCTGGCACGACAAATGATTTCACTCAGTGGACTCAAAGTCCGTGAAGAAAAAAATCCAAATGGCGATATTGAAATTCAATATACCGGCTTACGTCCGGGTGAAAAGCTGTATGAAGAACTGCTGATTGATGAAGAAAATACAGAAATTACCTCGCATAAGCGTATTTTGAGATCAGTCGAGAAGCATTATCCATTGGCAGAAATCCTGGAGGTCTTTAAACGGATGCATGAACTTTCAGCGACCCAATCCGATATTGAATGGGCATTGGCGCAGCTGGAATACTATGTCGATGGTTATGTCCGTGGTAATGACATTCAAGTGAACTAGGTTATTTATAGATATGATTAAGAAAGCAATTCTTCCTGTGGCAGGCCTCGGTACACGTTTTTTACCGGCCAGCAAATCGATTCCCAAAGAAATGGTCACGGTGGTCGACCGTCCGGCGATTGAATATGTGGTCCGTGAAGCGGTAGCCGCCGGAATTGAACAAATTATTTTGGTGACACATTCTTCAAAAGCATCGATTGAAAATTACTTCGATCGTAATTTTGAACTTGAAACCACGCTTGAGCAAAAAAACAAAACCGATTTACTCAAAGAAATTACTGAAATTCTGCCTAGCGGTGTAAGTATCATGAGTGTACGTCAACCGCAGCCTTTGGGCTTGGGCCATGCGGTACTCTGTGCCAAAGCCGTGATTGGCGATGAAGATTTTGCAGTATTATTACCAGATGTGCTGGTCAAGGATCAGGATCCGGAAAATGATTTGTCTCGCATGATTCAGCGTTATGACGCGTCTCAAGCAGCACAAATCATGGTTGAAGCGGTGCCTGAACATCTGGTGGATCAATATGGGATTGTCGATGTGGCCGCATCTCCGGCCGAAGGCGAAAGCATTGTCATGCAAGGGATTGTTGAAAAACCGGCAGTCGGCACTGCACCATCGAATCTGTCTGTGGTTGGACGTTATGTCCTGCCGGCAAAAATCATGCAGCTTCTGGAACAGACACCACGCGGGGCAGGCAATGAAATTCAGCTCACCGATGCGATTGCCATGTTACAGCAGACTGAAGCGGTGGAGGCTTATCGTATGAAAGGTCAAACTTTTGACTGTGGCAACAAGCTCGGCTATCTTAAAGCTGTATTACATTATGGGGTTGATCATCCCAAGCTCGGTCACGAGTTTAAAGCGTTGATCCAAGAACTCGCTTTATAATAAAAAATAATAACCAAGGAATACTATGAAAGTCGCAGTACTGGGGAAAACCTTATTTTCTGGGGTCATTTCGGCCCTTTTGTCTGAATGTGGTCATCAGGTGGTGTGGTGTAACAGCTTCAGTGCAGATGAGCCGGCCCGGACTTATTTTCAGGATGAATCCTTGCAGTCATTGCTGCACAAACAGGAAAAATCCGGTTTTTTAAACTGTTGTGATTTTCAGCATCTGGATTTTAATCAGGATGTTTTTTTCTTTAGTTTTAACGCCACCGAAGAGCAGCAGGCATTTCAGATGCTGGATACCATTCGGCATGCCTGTTTTGCCCATCCCAAACTGATGATTAATGCTTCGACCTTTGGCTTGCATGGCACCCAACGTTTTCAACAACTGCTGCCGAATGATGACTGGATTTATCTGCCCGATATTATTCAGGAAGGTAATGCCCTGCGTAGTTTTGTTCAGGCCAGCCAGCTGATCGTGGGCTGTGATCATGCAGATGCACAGGCTAAAATCAGAGAGCTGTTACGCCCCTTGTTTCCGCGTGCGCAGCAGTATCTGTTTATGCCGGTACTGGATGCCGAATTTACCAAACTCAGTATTTCCGGCATGCTGGCCACCCGGATCAGTTATATGAATGATCTGGCCAGCGTGGCAGAAAAACTCGGGATCGATATTGAACAGGTGCGCCAAGGCATGGCGGCGGATAACCGGATTGGTTCCGCCTATTTGTTTCCGGGCGTCGGTTTTGGTGGAGAGAACTTCTCGCATGATATCCGCACCTTAACGCATGCAGTAGCAGATTCAGGAGTGAAAAACCAGCTGCTGGAACAGGTCTGGGACATTAACGAACAGCAAAAAGAATTACTGTTTCGTAAACTCTGGAACTATTTCCGTGGAGACTTGAAGGGTAAAGTCATTGCGATCTGGGGTGCAGCCTTTAAGGAAAATACCCCAAGCATCCAGCAATCTCCAGTGCATGCCATGCTCACTGCATTATGGGCGCAAGGGGTGACGGTCAAACTGCATGATCCGCAAGCATTGGCCAATATTAAAAAAGTCTATGGGACACGGCAGGATCTAATCCTGTGTGAAGATCAATATCAGGCAGTTGAGGGGGCAGATGCCTTATGTTTGATGACTGCCTGGAAACAGTATGGTAGTCCAGATTATCCACACCTCATTAAACTGATGCAGCATCCCCTGATTTTGGATGGGCGTAATCTGTATGATCCGGCCTATATCAAGGCGCGTGGTTTTAATTATATTGGGGTGGGACGTTAATGTTAAGTCAGCTTAAACCAGATCTAAATACTGAAACTGTGTGTCAAAAACTCGCCTCGAGCAAAGAACAACTTGATGCGGTGCATCTACGAGAACTGTTTGCCGCAGACCCCCAGCGTTTTAACAAATATTCAATTCAGTTTGAACAGCTGGTCTTCGATTATAGTAAACACAGAATTGATAACACGGTGATGGAGGACCTGATTGAATGGGCAGATGCACAAAACTTAAGATCCTGGATCGGGTCTTTATTTTCAAATCAGGATATTAATTATACCGAGCAACGTGCTGCCATGCATTGGGCATTACGCTTGCCAGCACAGGATCAGCAGCATGCGGATCTGGCCGCTGATGTGCATGCTCAACTTGAGCGCATGTATGCCTTGGTCGAGCAAATTCATGCCGGGCAGCGTCGTGGTGCCACCGGGGAAGTGATTCAGGATGTGGTCAATATTGGCGTGGGCGGATCAGATCTTGGGCCCTTGATGGTCACCCATGCCTTATCGGATTTTAAATACCAGTCTGCCCAGCCACTCAATGTGCATTTTGTCTCGACCATGGATGGCAGTCAGCTGTCCGAGTTGTTGCATCAGCTGCGTCCGGAAACCACGCTATTTATCATTTCCTCCAAATCATTTGGCACGATTGATACCCTGACCAATGCCCAGACAGTACGCCTGTGGCTGGAAAAAGCCTTGGGTCAGCATCCCTATATTCTGAAGCATCATTTTATTGGAGTTTCTACCAAGCCGGAGAAAATGACGGCCTGGGGAATTGCTCCGGAAAACCAGCTCTTATTATGGGATTGGGTCGGCGGTCGTTATTCACTGTGGTCCTGTATCGGATTGCCGATTGCACTGAGTATCGGCATTGAAGGTTTTAAGCAGCTGCTGGCCGGTGCCTATGCGGTCGATCAGCATTTTCAGTATCAGCCTTTTGAGCGCAATATTCCGGTGTTGATGGGGCTCTTGGGTGCATGGAATAACAATTTTCTGGATATTCAGACCCATGCCATCCTGCCTTATGATGGACGACTGAAATACTTTGCTTCTTATTTGCAACAGCTGGAAATGGAATCTAACGGTAAGTCGATTCAACGTGATGGTGAAAAAGTTCAGCTGGATACCTGTCCGATTATTTGGGGCGAAGTGGGACCGAATGCGCAACATGCTTTTTATCAGCTCCTCCATCAAGGTACGCAGTCAGTGAGTTGTGACTTTATTGCGCCGGTCAAGCGCTATAACAGTCAGCAATATACCTATGCAGACAGTGCCGAAGCATTAATTGAACAGCATCATTTGGCCCTGTCTAACTGCTTGGCGCAATCACGTTTATTGGCCTTTGGTAATGAGGCTTTGGACCCAAAAGAATTAGAGAGCTTGCCAGCCTATAAACAGTATGAAGGCAACCAACCGAGCAGTACGCTGTTGATGCAAGAGCTGAATCCTTATAGTCTGGGTATGCTGATTGCTCTATATGAACATAAAGTTTTTGTGCAATCGGTGCTGTGGAATATCAACCCATTTGACCAGTGGGGCGTGGAAAAAGGCAAGGAAATTGCCAACCAGTTGCTGCCTATTTTGAATGGTGAACAGTCTGAGCTAGGTGGTCTGGATGGTTCAACTCAAGGTTTAATTAACATTTTATTAGGGAAGCAGCATGGCTAAAATTCTGGTAACGGGCGGGGCAGGCTATATTGGTTCGCATACTTGTGTTGAGTTATTAAATGCCGGCCATGAGGTGGTGGTTTTAGATAATCTGTGCAATAGCGCTGCTGAGTCTTTAAATCGGGTGCAACAGTTGACCCAAAAAAGCCTGACATTTATACAAGGTGATATCCGTGATGCTCAATTATTAGATCAGGTATTTCAGCAACACTCGATTGAGGCCGTGATTCATTTTGCCGGGCTTAAAGCCGTCGGTGAAAGCCAGCAAATACCATTGGCTTATTTTGACAATAATATTGCCGGTTCAATCAGCCTGGTTCAGGCGATGCAGCGCGCGCAGGTTTTTAAACTGGTGTTTAGTTCCTCAGCCACGGTCTATGGCGAAAATAATCCTTCACCTTTAAATGAAGAAATGCCTACCGGAATGCCGACCAATAACTATGGCTATACCAAGCTGATTGTTGAGCAGCTCTTGGAAAAGTTGTCTGTGGCGGATGAACATTGGTCGATTGCCTTATTACGTTATTTTAATCCGGTCGGCGCGCATAAAAGTGGCCAGATTGGCGAAGATCCACAAGGTATTCCCAATAACCTGATGCCTTTTGTGACTCAAGTGGCAGTCGGTCGTCGTGAAAAGCTATCTATTTTCGGTCATGATTATGACACGGTGGATGGTACCGGAGTGCGCGATTATATACACGTAGTTGACTTAGCCAATGCACACTTATGTGCCCTCAATAATCGTTTAACTGCGCAAGGTTGCCGTGCCTGGAATATTGGTACAGGGAATGGCATTTCAGTGCTACAAGTTAAAGATACTTTTGAGCAAGTGAATGGGGTTGCGATTGCATTTGAATTAGCCCCTCGTCGTGAAGGCGATGTGGCCACCTGTTTTGCAGACAATACCCGTGCAGTCCAAGAGTTGAGCTGGCAACCTCAGTATGGTTTAGAGGACATGCTCGCTGATAGCTGGAACTGGCAGAAGCAGAATCCGAATGGCTATCGTTAAAATCTTTATAGCGATATAAATAAAAATGGGAGCAACATTGCTCCCATTTTTATTGTGTTTGATACCAAAAGCTTAACTCTGGATCAGCTGAGTCAATTCATCGACATAGTCCTGCATTGGTCGGGGATTGTGATCACGACGGCTTTCAATATTCAGACGCAATAGCGGTTCAGTATTCGATGCCCGCACATTAAAACGCCATGCACCAAAATTAAGGCTGACCCCATCGGTCTGATCGATCTCCGGCTGCTGATCGGCATAATGATCGAAAAGTTTTTGGATGGTTGCTTGGGTATCGGCGACTTTAAAGTTGATTTCACCACTGCATGGGAACTTGGCGATCATCTCCTCCACCAGAGAAGATAAGGATTTTCCTGTTTCAGACAGTACTACTATCGCCAGTAACCATGGAATCATGCCGCTATCGCAATAGGCAAAGTCACGGAAATAATGATGTGCACTCATTTCACCGCCATAGGCCGCATTATGCTCACGCATCACATCTTTAATAAAGGCGTGACCTGACTTGGACTGAACCGTGATCCCTTGATATTGCTCTACAATATCCAGTGTATTCCAGACCAAACGCGGATCATGTACAATTTTTTCGCCAGATTGCTTTAGCAAGAAGGCTTGAGCCAGAAGGCCGACAATATAATAGCCTTCAATAAACTGGCCTTTTTCATCGAACAGGAAGCAGCGGTCAAAGTCACCATCCCAGGCAATGCCCATATCTGCGCCATACTGAATGACCGCATCACGGGTGCTGTCACGGTTCTCAGTTAAAATCGGGTTGGGAATCCCGTTCGGGAAAGTGCCGTCAGCTTCATGATGAATTTTGATAAATTCAACCGGAATATTGAGTTGTTGAAATTTTTGTTCAATCGCATCGACCACATGACCTGCTGCACCATTACCGGCATTCATCACCAGTTTCATCGGACGGATTTTTGCCGGATCAATATAGCTCATCAGATGATTTACAAATTCGGGCAGAATATTGTATTTTTCAGTACTGCCTTTATTGCTGACTTCAATAAATTCATCTAATTCTGCTAAAGCCTGAATCTCTTTAAGACCAGTATCGGCACTGATTGGACGGGCATTTTCACGTACCAGTTTCATGCCATTATAGTCCATCGGATTATGGCTGGCCGTGATTTCAATACCACCTTGAACATCCAGATGGAAGGCGCCAAAATAAACTTCTTCCGTGCCGGTCATGCCCAGATCCAGAACATTGACACCCGCATCATTTAAACCGTGAATGGTGGCCTGTTTTAAACCTTCACTGCTGAGCCGGATGTCACAGCCAATGACCACCGTTTTAGGTTGATAAATCTGTCCATAAGCACGGCCAATTTTATAGGCAATCTCTTCATTGAGCTCGGTGCCGAGTTTGCCGCGAATGTCATAGGCTTTGAAGCAAGTCAGTTTGGTCATTTATAGGCTCTCCATTCAGAAGAAAAAAGGCCGGTTCCCCAGCCCTGATTCAATTTTAATTATTCTACCGTAACCGATTTTGCCAGATTGCGTGGCTGATCGACATCTGTACCACGCAGCACTGCCACATGATAAGACAGTAACTGCACCGGGATGCTATATGCAATCGGTGCCAGCACTGCATTGACTGCCGGAATATGTACCACATGCTGACGCTCTTTGGCTTTAATGCCGCTGTTTTCATCGGCAAAGACAAACAGTTCGCCACCACGTGCCTGAACTTCTTCCATATTGGATTTCAGCTTATCTAGCATGTCATCTTGCGGTGCCAGAATCACCACCGGCATGTCATTGTCGACCAGTGCCAATGGGCCATGTTTTAGCTCACCTGCAGCATAACCTTCAGCATGAATATAGGAAATTTCTTTCAGCTTGAGTGCACCTTCCAGTGCGATCGGGAAGTGCGTACCACGGCCCAGGAACAGGCAATGCTGCTTTTCAACAAACAGCTCAGACAGACCTAAAATTTCATTATCATGACGTAAAGTGTCCAGAATCACTTTAGGCAAATGCCAGAGTTCTGTGCTGATCTTCGTCATCTGTTCTGTAGAAATGCTATTTTTGACCGAACCAAT
Organism: Acinetobacter sp. F-1; assembly: GCF_022869025.1. Classification (NCBI taxonomy): domain Bacteria; kingdom Pseudomonadati; phylum Pseudomonadota; class Gammaproteobacteria; order Moraxellales; family Moraxellaceae; genus Acinetobacter; species Acinetobacter sp. F-1. Next base: position 21,623 of record NZ_JAJKFX010000017.1, read on the forward strand.
TTTCAATACCAACAGCATTAAAGCAGCAAGCTGGGTGGTAAAGGCTTTGGTAGATGCCACACCAATTTCTGGGCCTGCCAGTGTCAACAGACTATGCTGGGTCTCACGTACCATCGATGATGTAGCGACATTACAGATGGTCATCGTAGTGATGTCCAGCCCTTTGGCCGCCGCACGTTTCTGTGTATCACGTAATGCAGCCAAGGTATCAGCAGTTTCACCAGATTGAGAAATACACACATAGAGTGTGTGATTCACAATCACTGGCGTACGATAACGGAACTCGCTGGCAATCTCGACCTGACACGGCAGATCAATCAGCTGTTCAAACCAGTATTTGGCGATCATGCCGGCATGATAGCTGGTACCACAGGCAATAATCTGGATTTGCTGGATTTTTGCGAAGTCCTGTTCTGCACTGGCAAGAAAGTCTTTGCGCAGGTCATTGCCATTTAAAGCCTGGGAAATGGTCTGTTTGATCGCTTCAGGCTGCTCATAAATTTCTTTGAGCATGTAGTGCTTATATTCACCTTTAGAGGCATTGCTGACCGCAGCATCCAGTTCCTTGACCGGACGATCGACCAGTTGACCATCGACGAAAACTTCAATCGTGCTGCGGGTCAAACGCGCAATATCACCTTCTTCCAGGTAGATAAAACGGTTGGTAATCGGGAGCAGCGCCAACTGGTCAGAACTGATAAAGTTCTCGCCAATCCCCACACCAATGACGAGTGGAGAACCTTCACGTACGGTAATCAGTTCATCCGGATGATCTGTATGCACGATACCTAGGGCATAAGCACCTTTGAGTTGTGGTACCACCTGGCGCACAGCTTCCATTAAGCTTGGGGTAGATTTCAGGGCGTCATTGATCAGATGTGCAACCACTTCTGTATCGGTCTGTGAAGTAAAGACATAACCCAAAGCTTCAAGATCATCTTTAAGTTCTTGATAGTTCTCAATGATTCCGTTATGGACCACTGCCACATTTTCAGAAATATGCGGATGGGCATTTTCTTCAGTCGGTTTGCCATGGGTTGCCCAGCGTGTATGTGCAATGCCAAGTGAGCCGCTGATCTGTGATTCATTTACGGCCTGTTCAAGGTTCGCGACCTTGCCGACACGACGTTCACGCAGGACCTGGCTATTGTTGATGAGTGCCAAACCTGCTGAATCATAACCCCGGTATTCCAGGCGTTTTAAGCCTTCAATCAAAATATTGGTAATGCTACGTTCTGCAATGCCACCGACGATACCACACATATTTATTCCCCCTTATTTCTTGATTTTTTGCGGACGTGGATAGTTTTCTTTGGCAAATTGCTTAGAACGTTCTACCGCCAAACTGTTGTCTTCCACATCACGAGTAATCGTCGAGCCTGCACCCACTGTAGCACCATTGCCAATTTTCACAGGTGCAACCAATGAACTGTTCGAACCAATGAAAGCCTGATCACCAATGATGGTTTTAAATTTATTCGCACCATCATAATTGCAGGTAATGGTACCTGCACCAATATTAGAACCGGCACCGATTTCAGCATCACCGAGATAGGTGAAGTGGTTGGCTTTAGAGCCTACGCCAATCGTGGTATTTTTCACTTCTACAAAGTTACCGATATGCACCTCGGCAGCAAGCTTCGCACCCGGACGCAGTCGTGCAAAAGGGCCAATCTGGGTATCTTCACCAACGATAGCATTGTCAAAAATGCTATAAGGCTGCACTTTAGTCCCAGCTGCAATTTTGGTATTTTTGATGATGCAGCCGGCGCCAATTTCAACATGATCGCCCAGCTCGCAATCACCTTCGATAATCACGTTGATATCAATCTGTACATCTTGACCGACAGTTAAATTACCACGCAAATCAAAACGGCTCGGATCAATCAGATGTACACCTTGCTGCATCAGCTGTTTGGCCTGAAATGCCTGAAACTGACGTTCTAATGCTGCCAGTTGCACACGGTCATTTACGCCTTCAACTTCAAAGGCTTGTTCAGGTTCTACCGAAGCAACCTGCATACCATCTGCCAGAGCCATCGCCACAATATCGGTCAGATAGTATTCACCCTGAACATTCTCATTGCTTAAATTTGGCAGCCATTGATGCAACTTGGCATTGCTGACCGCATAAATGCCAGTATTAATTTCTTGGATCTGACGTTGCTTATTCGTTGCATCTTTATGTTCAACAATGGCCTGAATCTGACCATTTTTACGCACGATGCGACCATAACCATTGGCATCTGGCAAGGTGAGCGTGACCAGACCAATGCCAGTTTCTGCAGTGGCATCGAGTAATTTTTGCAAGGTAAGCGGGTTAATACAGGGTACATCACCAGAAAGAATCAACGATACGCCGTCTTGGGGCAGGACAGGTAAAGTCATTTGTACGGCATGACCGGTCCCCAGCTGTTCGCTCTGTTCAACCCATTTAATTTTTTGCGCTGTAAAAGCAGCTTGAACCTGCTCGCCACCGTGCCCGTAAATGGTAATAATATTATCTGCGTTTAATTTTTTTGCTGTGTCAATGACATGACCCAGTAAAGGACGTCCTGCAAGCGGTTGTAATACTTTCGGTAAGCTTGAACGCATGCGCGTGCCTTTACCTGCAGCAAGAATAATAACAGTCGTTGACATGTTCTAATCCTAAATATGGCTTATGCCACGGTGAAGTAAAAATAAATCAAAATACAAAGAGCCGCCCACAGGCCAGCAATGATGTCATCCAGCATGATGCCAAAACCGCCGTCGACCTGACGGTCAATGACCCGAATCGGCCACGGTTTCCAGATATCAAATAATCTGAATAGCGCAAAACCGACCAGCAGCCAGAGCCAGTTCATCTGGCCGAGATAGATCAGGGGTAAAAATGTGATGGATTGTCCGGCGAATTCATCCCAGACAATGCGGCCATCATCATGAACGCCCATGACCTTGGCAGTATGCCCGCAGATATATATGCCAATCAGGGACATGATGGCAATGGCAAAAAGACTGTTTAAAAAATCAAGATGCAGCCAAATCGGGATAAATAACAGTGCAAAAGCCGAACCAAAGGTCCCCGGTGCTTTAGGCACCAGTCCTGAGCCGAAGCCAACGCCACTAAATACAATCAGTCGGTCGGTCCATGACATGGCTTTAAAATTGATCGCAGGTTTATGCAAAATGTTGATACCCATTAAATTGAAGCAAATGATCTACGCCATCTTTTTCAAAAGTTAAGCCGTGCTGCTGCTGAATTGTGCCGACTATACTAATCGAAACATCAAGTTGTTTTTGCAATAATTTTTCGTAATTTTGCGGGCTTATTGTAAAACATAATTCATAATCGTCGCCACCGGCCAGTGCATATTGCCATTTTTGTGCTTCACTTAAGGCCTGCAGGGCAGGATTGATCGGTAAGTGTTCCAGTTGTAGCTTGGCACCGACTTGCGAGGCTTTGAGAATATGTCCAAGATCTTGGGCTAAACCATCCGAGACATCAATCATGCTATGCGCCAGACCTTTTAAGGCGGCACCGAGCTGACAGCGTGGCGTCGGATAGTCCAGACGTTTCTGTAGCGGATGACCTAAATGATTTAAGGCAAAAGCAGCATCGCCGACAGTTCCACTGACGCAGATCAGATCACCTGGTTTTGCACCTGAGCGTGGCACCGCTTGGCCGATATCGACCCAGCCTAAGGCTGTCACAGATAAAGTGAGATGCGGACTTTGGGTGGTATCACCCCCGATTAAACTTACGCCAAATTGATCGCAGCAATCATACAAACCCTGACTAAAGGCTTTGAGCCAGTCATGATCAATTTGGGGTAGGCTCAATGCCAGAAGAATACTATGCGGTTTTGCACCCATCGCGGCAATATCGGAAAGATTAACAGCAACCGATTTCCAGCCAATGGCATGCGGATTTGTATCGAGAGGAAAGTGTCGTCCAGCAACCAGTGTATCGGCACAGATGACCAGTTGTTGCTGAGGCGGAGGGGTGAGCAAGGCTGAATCGTCACCGACGCCTAAATCGACAGAATGGGTATTCTTGCGATTGAAATAGGTGTCGATAATCGAAAATTCAGCCATACAACAATTCGACTTTAATTAGTTGGCTTGTTGCTTTTCTGCTGCACGTAAAGTTGTCGCTAAACGATCCAATACACCGTTGATGTATTTGTGGCTGTCGGCACCGCCAAAATGTTTAGCCAACTCGATCGCTTCGTCTAGAACCACACGATATGGAATCTCAAGATGTTCTTTGAGTTCATACGCGCCTAGACGCAAGGTTGCGAGTTCAACACCATCCAGTGCTGAAAGTTCACGATCGAGTACCGGAATTAAGAGCGCATCCAATGCTTCATGATTGGCAACCACTTGAGTCAACAATTCATGATAATAGCTCAGATCCACTTTATGCATGGCATTTTCCACACGCGTACGTGCTTCAATCTCATGCACCGGATTGTGGCTCATTTGCCATTCATAAATTCCTTGTACAGCAAAGCGACGTGCTTTACGTTTTGCTGCATAAGTTGCTTGAAGTGTTTGCGACATAGCGTTAAATAGCCTTTAACAAGTTAACCATTTCAATCGCAGTCAGGGCAGCTTCGCTACCTTTATTGCCTGCTTTTGTTCCAGAGCGTTCAATCGCTTGTTCAATACTGTCCGTAGTGAGTACACCGTTAATGACAGGTAAGCCAGTGTCCAGGCCAACCACGCCTAAACCTTTGGCACATTCGCCTGCAACGAAATCGAAGTGAGGCGTGCTACCACGAATCACGGCGCCAAGCGCGATGATGGCATCGAAACGATCTGAAGCTGCCAGTTTTTTCGCAACTACAGGAAGTTCCCAGGCACCAGGGGCATGAACAACAGTGATATTATCCTCTGATACACCATGACGTTTCAATGTATCAATGGCACCTTCTAACAGATGTTCAACCACAAAGCTGTTAAAACGACCAACTAAAATCGCATAACGGTCTTCGTTCGCGAGATGTAACATACCTTCAATACGGCGAACTGCCATAGCAACCTCGATGATTTCTTAAGATGTTTGTTGTGCGGTGATGTATTCCACCACTTCTAAGTTAAAGCCTGATAGTGCATTGAAGCGCAATGGAGAGCTGAGCAGCTTCATTTTTTCAACGCCTAGATCACGCAAAATTTGTGCACCGACACCAATGGTCTGATACTGCTGAGACAGTGCAGAATTTGATTTTACATTTTTTGGTGTATTTAAGGTATCTAAAGCCGGACCCAAATCCTGTAAATGACGTTGGCCAATCCAGACCAGTACACCACGATCACTATTGGAAATTTCTTTTAGTGCACGGTCTAAATTCCAGGCCGGTTCGCCGTCCTGTTTTTTCAGTTTGAGCAAATCACGGGTCGGATTAAAACCATGTACACGAACGGTGGTCACGCCTTGTTTAGGCTCGCCTTTGACCAGGGCCAAATGAATATCCGGGTTGCCCAGTTCACGATAACGATATAAATCAAATGTGCCGTATTCAGTGTCGAGTTTTTGATGATCGAGACGCTCAACAGTTTGCTCATTGGTCATGCGGTAATGAATCAGGTCGGCAATGGTGCCAATTTTCAAACCATGCTTTTCAGCAAAAACTTCAAGATCCGGACGGCGCGCCATCGTGCCATCTTCATTGATGATTTCACAAATCACCGAAGCCGGTTCCAGTCCTGCTAAACGAGAAAGATCACAACCTGCCTCGGTATGCCCGGCACGGTGCAATACGCCACCCGGCTGCGCCATCAGCGGGAAGATGTGTCCTGGCTGTACAATATCTGCCGGTTTGGCATGAGCAGCCACCGCAGTTTGAATCGTGTGCGCACGTTCAGCCGGTGAGATCCCGGTAGAAATACCTTTGGCTGCTTCAATTGACAGGGTAAAATTGGTTCCATGCTGGGCACCGTTTGCATCGACCATCAAAGGCAGATTCAACTGCTGGCAACGCTCTTTGCTTAAAGTCAGGCAGACCAGACCACGTGCATGGGTGATCATGAAGTTGATGTCTTCAGGACGTACGTGCGTGGCAGCAATCACTAAGTCGCCTTCATTTTCACGATCTTCATCATCCATCAGGATGACCATTTTTCCTGCACGGATATCTGCTACAAGCTCTTCAACAGTATTGAGCGGCATCAACCTTCACCTTCTTTTTTGATCTTGATCAGACCGAATCATGACATTATTGGGTACATAGTCTAACGCTTTTTAAGCAATTTTGCCTATGCTTATTAGTTTCCCTATAGTGGTTCAATGTTATACACAGTCTTGGGAATCATGAAAAGCCGACTTTAAATGAAAGCCAGGGCTTTATGCAGGTTTTTTGAACAGTTAAAATGCATAAAAAATGAAAAACTTAGGCGAAGTCCTTCTAAGTTAAAGTATTAATTTGTTTTTTATACAGTTTTATTCCTGTTTTTGTGATTTTCAGACTTTTATTTTGCTGGTCAACGATCAAGAGCAGAAAAATTTACCAGATATTAAAAAACTTGAATAAAACAAAAAAGCGAACCGCAGTTCGCTTTTGAGAAAATTCATACTTAGAAGAAACCAGCCGGTTTGGTTGAATAACTCACCAGCAGGTTTTTGGTCTGTTGATAATGATCCAGCATCATTCTGTGATTCTCACGGCCAATCCCTGATTTTTTATAGCCACCGAAAGCCGCATGTGCAGGATAAATATGATAACAGTTGGTCCAGACCCGACCCGCTTGAATCGCGCGTCCTGCACGGTAAGAGGTGTGTGCTGAACGTGACCACACACCTGCTCCTAAACCATAAATGGTGTCATTGGCGATTTTAATGGCATCATCAAAGTCCTTAAATGTCGCCACCGCCAGCACCGGCCCGAAGATTTCATCCTGAAAGGTTTTCATGTCATTGGTGCCTTTGAAAATGGTCGGTTCAATATAAAAACCTTGTCCCACTTCCTGACGTGCTTCACCACCGGTCAGAATTTGCGCACCCTCTTCGCGGCCAGTGGCAATACAGCCCAGAATCTTGTCCTGCTGTTCCTGTGAGGCTTGCGCACCAATCATGGTGTCGGTGTCGAGCGGATGACCGGTTTTAATGCGTTGCACCCGTTCTACCGCACGCGCCAGAAACTCATCGGCAATACTTTCCTGCACCAAGGCACGAGAAGGACAGGTACAGATTTCACCCTGATTCAGGGCAAACATGGCAAAGCCTTCCAGTGCCTTGTCCAGATAATCATCTTCCTGATCCATAATGTCGGCAAAGAACAGGTTTGGTGACTTTCCGCCAAGTTCCAGTGTTACCGGAATAATATTCTCGGTGGCGTATTGCATGATTTGCTGACCGACTGCGGTTGAACCGGTAAAGGCAATCTTGGCAATGCGCGGATTGGTCGCGAGTGGACGACCGACTTCGATACCATAACCATTGACAATATTCAGTACACCCGGCGGCAAAATGTCCTGAATCAGTTCAGCTAAAACTAAAATGCTGACCGGGGTCTGTTCCGCAGGTTTCAGCACGATACAGTTGCCTGCTGCCAAGGCGGGTGCGAGTTTCCAGGCCGCCATCAGGATCGGGAAGTTCCACGGAATGATTTGACCCACCACACCCAACGGTTCATGGAAATGGTAGGCAATGGTATCTTCATCAATCTCGGAAATGCCGCCTTCTTGTGCGCGGATACAGCCGGCAAAATAACGGAAATGATCAATACATAGCGGAATATCGGCCGCTAAGGTTTCACGGATCGGCTTGCCGTTGTCCCAGGTTTCTGCCACCGCCAGCAGTTCCAGATTTTGTTCCAGACGATCTGCAATTTTTAGCAGGATATTGGAACGGGTGGTGGCTGAGGATGTATTCCACTGTGCTTTGGCCTTGTGCGCTGCATCTAGGGCCAATTCGATGTCTTCTACAGAAGAGCGCGGCACTTTGGTAAAGACTTTGCCATCTACCGGAGAGATATTGTCAAAGTATTCGCCTTTAACTGGAGCGACCCATTCGCCGCCAATGAAGTTGTCGTATTGGGCTTTAAATTGAATTTTTGCACCGTCAGTATTGGGGTCTGCATAACGCATAATCTATTCCTTTATATGATTGTTATTGGTACACGCTGACCCTATTTTCTCAATTGAAAATGCTACAGTTTCAGCAGTCAGCTCTACTATAAAGAGGGAAAAAGACAGGTGGTGCTTTGATTACACGCTTGCTACAAAAGACAACATTTGGAATATGAAGTATAGGAATTAAATTTTATATTTAATCGAAGCTTATCCTAAGAAATAAGCATTTAACTGGCGCTTAAAAAATCGAAGGATTCATGTATTTCTGATGGTTGCGGATTACATTCAAGAGGGCCATTTTATTCAATCAAAACACTTAACAGAAAACAGGAGCCTAAAATCATCTTTCCTGTTTGCCGGCATTATAGTCCTTTGCTGTTGAGCCATTGAAACAGCTGCTGATAAACCTGTTCACGTACAGATTTGTCTGAAAGCACCAGATCGTGTAAACCATTCTGAATGCTTTGAACCGTGACATCAGCTTTAATTTTTTTGGCATATTTCTGAATGTCTTTAACTCCCAAAATCACATCACTAGTTTGCGCTGCCTTGCCCCATTTTTTTGGATATAAAGTCTGATGCGAATGCATGACCAGAACCGGAATATCGAGTTCGATGCCGCGATGAATTTCTTTTTGTGCTTCATAGATGGCACGAATAAAACTGATCCGTACCCTTGGGTAGCGGGTCTTTTTCCAGTCCAGACTGAAGTCCCATTCACCTTTTAAATCCTTGTGCAGACTGGTGGCATACCATTTATTTAACTCACTCGGAAATCTAAGGTCGGGAAAAATTTTCGCCAGTTTGCTTAACTGCGGGATGCCGAGCGCACGTTTTATCGGATTCATATTAAAGTTATAAAATGGACTGTTGACCCAGAGTGCTTTGATTAACCGATGATTAGGGTGATGTGCCGCGAACAATGTCGTGATGAGGCCGCCGGTAGAATGACCACAGAGCAGGGCAGCATCATGGCCCTCGCTTGCGATAATATCCAGTGCCTGGCTAATTTCTGCATCATATTCAGACAGCTCATGCACATTATAATAGTTCTGATGCGGCAGAATCGAACGGCCATATTTTCTTAAATCCAGCGCATAAAAATCAAAACCTTGCTGATTAAAGCGTTCCGCCATTTCAGTCTGGAAGAAATAATCAATAAATCCGTGAATATACAAAACTGCTTTAGGAGTAGGCTGCGCTGCTTTTTTACGTATCAGGGTTGCTACAACTTTGCCCTCATAGTCATCTGGAAAGCTCAAGGTGGCTTGCTCATAGCCGATGCCTAAAATATCAGCTTGATAAAGGGGCTGGAATTCACTCATTTTTATACTCATTTATATTATTGAATTTATACTTTATCCTTGATGAGCTTTGACTTTTTGTCAAATCAATCTTCTGCCTTAGCAGTATGAAAAAGATCAATACTATTTAAATAGGCCATAACCCATTTTAAATCAGTGAGATTTTAAAATAGAACAAGCATTTTTGATGGATAAAAGAAATTTATTACAAAATTAACCAAAATCTCTCCTATCACGCTACGTTATCAGATTATAAAATCCTGCTAAAAGCATTATCAATTTACTAAATACCCCAAAAGGCTAAAATCAGGATAGGCTATATAAAATAACGATAGTGATGTCATTGTTTTCGGCGAAGTGCCGAGGATTGATTAGAAGAGTTAAATAATGCCCAGAGAAAATTTGAACAGTAAACGCCCTTTATATATTCCGTATGCTGGAAACACCTTATTAGAACTCCCGTTACTCAATAAAGGTTCTGCATTTACTGAAGAAGAGCGTAGAAGCTTTAATTTGCATGGTTTAATTCCTCATGTGACCGAGACCATTGAGGAACAGAGTCAGCGCTCTTATCAGCAATATTGTGCTTTTAATAGTGATATCAACAAGCATATTTATTTGCGTAATATTCAGGATACCAATGAAACCCTGTTTTATCACCTGATTGAAAATCACCTTAGCGAGATGATGCCGATTATTTACACCCCGACTGTGGGGGAGGCATGTCAGCGCTTTTCTGATATTTATCGCCGTCATCGCGGGATCTTTATTTCCTATCCGGATCGCGATCAGATCGAGCAGATTATTCACAATATTAATAAAAAGAACGTGAAAGTGATTGTGATTACCGATGGCGAACGCATTTTGGGTTTAGGCGATCAGGGGATTGGCGGAATGGGGATTCCGATTGGTAAATTGGCGCTCTATACTGCCTGTGGTGGAATCAGCCCAGCGTATACCTTACCGATCACTCTCGATGTCGGCACCAATAATCAGCAATTGCTGAATGATCCGATTTATATGGGTTGGCGTGAACCGCGGATCAGCGGCGATGAATACTATGCTTTTGTCGAAATGGTAATTCAGGCCATTCAGCAGCGCTGGCCGGATGCATTGATTCAGTTTGAAGACTTTGCGCAGAAAAATGCCATGCCTTTGCTGGAAAAATACCGTGATCGCATTTGCTGTTTTAATGATGATATTCAGGGAACCGCTGCGGTTTCGGTCGGAAGTTTAATTGCCGCTTCACGTGCAGCAGGTAAGCAGTTGAAAGATCAGGTGGTGGCATTTCTGGGGGCTGGTTCAGCTGGTTGCGGGATTGCGGAACAGATCATTAAACAAATGATTGCGGAAGGCTTGAGCGATAGCGAAGCACGTGCACGAATCTTTATGGTCGACCGCTTTGGTCTGATCACTGAAAATCAGCCGAATTTACTAAATTTTCAGCGTAAATTGGCACAGCCTGCTGAACATGTAGAAAGCTGGGCAGATGCTGAAGCCATGATTTCATTAACAGATGTCGTGAAGCATGCTAAGCCAACAGTACTGATTGGGGTTTCGGGGCAACCGGGATTATTCACGCAGGAAGTGGTTGAAGCTATGGCTGAGAATAGCGTGCAGCCAATTATTTTCCCTTTATCCAATCCGACTTCACAGGTAGAAGCAGTACCGGCAGATATTTTGCAATGGACTAAGGGTAGAGCGCTGATTGCCACAGGTAGCCCCTTTGCACCGGTGAATTATCAGGAAAAAATCCATCATATTTCACAGTGCAATAATTCTTATATTTTCCCCGGAATTGGGTTGGGGGTGATTGCTTCGGGTGCGAAGCGTGTTACAGATAATATGCTGATGGCTTCTAGTAATGCTTTGGCGGATTGTTCGCCTAAGTTGCAAGACCCACAAGCGGATTTATTGCCAAGTCTCGATCATTTGCAGTCTATTTCAAAGCAGATTGCGTTGAAAGTCGCCCTTGCAGCCATTGAGGATGGGGTGGCGCCTAAAGTAAGTATTGAGGACTTGCAGTTAGCGATTGAGCATAATTTCTGGACACCGCAATATCGTGATTATCAGCGGGTCACTTTCTAATTTTAAATGAAGACAAACTCTGACTAAGCACTCGTTTTGGGCTGGTCAGCGTTTATTGGTTAAAATAGGCAATGCCTAAAAAAAGCCCCGATCTTTCGATCAGGGCTTTTTTGAATCTGGAGCGGGAAAGGAGACTCGAGCTCTCTGATTCCAATCTCGATAAAGTCGCTGAGATTTATTTTATTAAATGATATTAATTTTAAATATATGATTTAATGTAAAATATTTTACTGACTGGTATAATTTGATGATGAGAGAGGGGCCTGGGTCTACGGTTTCTGTTTTGCCTTTTGGCGTAAGACGTACAAATATAAGCTTTCTACTTTTTCACGTGCCCATGGTGTGGTACGCAAGAATCGCAATGATGATTTAACACTTGGGTCTATGCAAAAACATCTAATTTCAATTTTACGACTTAAACCTTCAAAGCCACCGTAGTAATCCAATAATTCATCCAAAATGTCAGCAAGTTTTTTGCCGTGTAAAGGGTCATTGGGGGTGTTCATAATAGATCAATCGTATTTTGGGTGGCCATTATTATAACCTGAGCTAATTGGAAAACTAGAGCGTTTGAATGTAGGTAATGATGGACTGAATAACCATCAAAATTCTGGAGCACGCCCAGCAATCGGGTGAGGCATCATATATATGACTTGGTAATCCCATGTGCTGTGTAGGAAAGTTTTTTCTTAATGGGTCACCTTCTTAATGGGAGTAGGTACGAGGAGCGTTCTAAACCTTTACGGATCGCTTCAGCACTGTATTCAAAGGCAATTAATGGTCGACCTGTGATTGCTGTTGAGGAGACCAGTGTACCCCAAAGCCAATATTCACCCCATCAATTATAGTAAGCATTAAGTTTTTTGAGCGTGGATTTATTTCCAGATAAAGTCGTTCTTTACGAAGCCTCTCACATAAAACGCAACAACTTCTTCAGGTTTTTCTGAATCTTAAATCCATAATATTGGGTCTTATGTTTAGATATGGCTATTAAGCCACAAAATAATGGAGTTATAAAATGTGTCGGTTGATCGGTGCAAAGGTGCTTTATTGGATGATTAGGTCCTATTAGATTAAAGAAGTCTAATTAGACATTTACAATCTAATGGAATCTAATACAATCTATAGCAATAAAGAATCATTGCTGAGTAATTAAAATGAGTAGCATCTCCAATGACCCTTGGCATTTTCCACGTACAGAACTAGCTAAACAAATTTTAGGCATGTTTGAGACTGGACTAGCTAGTTCTCTGACTTTTTTTGCCCCACGCCGGATGGGAAAAACTGAATTTTTACGAAAAGATATTACGCCCTTAGCAGAACAGCTTGGATGGCGCGTTTTTTATTTCAGTTTTTTAGATGCAGGCCTGCATAGTGAAGGACAGTTTGTAAAAGCTCTTGATGAGTTTTCACAGCAAAATGGCTTGATTGGTAAAGCCAATCATTGGATTAAAAATATTGGCTCTTTAAGTACAGAGGTGGCAGGTGTAAAAGCCGAAGTGACTCTTGCACAAGGGCAAGTGAATTCCAGTATTTTATCTAGTATTACAAAACTGGCTCAGCAGGGTAAACCTATTTTATTGCTACTTGATGAGATTCAGGCTTTAGCTAGTTCAAAATATAAAACAACTATTGCCAGTTTGCGTACTGCTTTAGATATGCATAAAGAAACGATAAAGGTAATTTTTACTGGTTCAAGTCGAGAGGGCTTGAGACAAATGTTTTCTGTGAGTAGTGCTCCATTTTTTCATTATGGGCAGAATTTACCTTTTCCAAATCTAACAAAAGCATTTACAGATCATCTGGCAGATGTATTTAATCAAACAACAGGACGTAGTTTGGATAAAGAAATTTTATGGTGTGCTTTTTTAGATATGAAGCAAAGTCCTCAACTGGTGAGGTCATTGGTTGAGCGTTTAGCATTAAACCCAATGCTGGCTATAGATTTTGCAAAGGAACAGCTTATAGCCGATACAATGGGGCACCGTGACTTTTCAGGATTATGGGGAGAGTTTAAGTTATTAGAACAGCTGCTCTTAAAAGCCATAGCTGAATCACAAGTTGAACTTTACAGTATTCAATTTAGACAGCATCTTGCTGACTCCATCGGTGTAGACAGCATTGCAGTATCGAGTATTCAATCTGCCCTACGTTCTTTATCAAAAAAACAAATTATTTTTAAACCAGAAAATGGTACTTATGAAATCGAAGATGCTCTTTTTAAAGAATGGATTATGGATGAAGCATAAATTTTTTAATAATGGTCAGTACCCGGTAAAATACCTCGTTAAGAGGATTCATGATTCCTCATCTCCGAGAAGACCCTTCCATGGGTTGGTCATTAAGTCATCCTGATCTTCGATCGTGATTTTAATTTCATCATTCAATAATTGTCTGATTAAATGAACTTTATCATCTGGAATGAGCATCAGTTGAGCATTTAATCCTGCCGCGATAATTTCTAAGGTCTCTAATCGTGGATTACCCTGACTTTCCAGTTTTTGGTACTGCTGTCTTGAAATGCCTGTACGGGATTGCATATTAACTTGCTTTAAGCCCAATAGGGTTCGTCTTTTTTTGATTTGCTGAAGTAAAGATTCATTTATTGTAGACACATTTATTTCTTTTAGGTTCTATAAGAAATATATTAGTTTCTTTTTTAAAGCAATTTATCATTTTGATCTGTAAAACAGCCCTAGCTACGTAGTGATCTGAAATCACTCTGAAAATACGCGGTTCAATTTAACTTATCTCCTTACGGAATTGGCAGAAAGATTGTCGATGCCGGATCTGAACTGTCGACAACTCTCTGGCAAAAATTCCTGGCAGCCCTGCATTTAACTGCCTAGCACAATCCGATAATAAATAATAACAAACCCGCCGCGCAGTTGGCATACAGTAAGTAAAGAAGTGGTGGACTGTGATCATAAAAATAACATCTCAAGCCGGAGGTAAACTAGATGGCCAAGTATAGTGATATCAATAGTTTTAATACCTTAGAAACATTGACCGTCGGTTCAGAACACTATCAGATTTTCAACCTGTCCAAATTGCAAGCGCAATTGGGCGACCTGTCCCGGCTGCCAAAATCTTTAAAAGTCTTGCTGGAAAATTTACTACGTTTTGAAGATCAGCTCACGGTGAAAACCGAGCATATTCATGCGCTGGCAGGGTGGTTAAACAACCAAACCTCAGAACAGGAAATCCAGTATCGTCCGGCACGGGTGCTGATGCAGGATTTTACCGGTGTTCCCGCAGTGGTTGATCTTGCCGCGATGCGTGCAGCAGTGGCCAAAGCCGGTGGTGACCCGGAAAAAATTAATCCGTTGTCACCGGTGGATTTGGTCATCGATCACTCGGTGATGGTCGATTACTTTGCCAGCCCGCAAGCTTTTGAGCAGAATGTCGCCATTGAGATGCAACGCAATGGCGAGCGCTACCAGTTTCTACGTTGGGGGCAGGCTGCGCTCAATCAGTTTCGCGTGGTGCCGCCAGGAACCGGGATTTGCCATCAGGTTAATCTGGAACATCTGGCACAAGTAGTTTGGAGCAATGAGGTCGATGGGCAGCGCTTTGCCTTTCCTGATACCTTAGTCGGTACCGATTCACATACCACCATGATCAATGGCTTAGGCGTGTTAGGTTGGGGAGTAGGCGGCATCGAAGCGGAAGCGGCCATGCTGGGCCAACCGATCTCCATGCTGATTCCAGAAGTGATCGGCTTTAAGCTCATAGGTAAACTCAAAGAAGGTATTACAGCAACTGATCTGGTGCTGACCATTACCCAGATGCTTCGCCAAAAAGGCGTAGTTGGAAAATTTGTCGAATTTTATGGCGATGGTCTGGCCGATTTACCCTTGGCTGACCGTGCCACTATTGCCAATATGGCACCCGAATATGGCGCTACCTGTGGCTTTTTCCCGGTTGATGAGGTAACGCTTTCCTATTTACGTTTAACCGGACGTCAGCCGGAAAGAATTGCCTTGGTAGAGGCCTATAGCAAGTTGCAAGGATTATGGCGTAATCCGGGGGATGAACCCGTCTTTACCGACACTCTGGCTTTAGATATGTCGACAGTAGAAGCCAGTCTGGCGGGCCCGAAACGCCCGCAGGATCGTGTGCTATTGTCGCAAGTGCCAAAAACCTTTCATGCCTTCATGGATCTGACCTTGAAACCGGTCAAAGAAGAAAAAGAGCGTCTGGAAAATGAAGGAGGGGGAGGTACGGCTGTTGAAGCGAAACAGGCCAACCTGCCACATGAAAATGCTTTTTGTATGATTGATGGTGAAAAATATCCGTTGCAGCATGGTGATGTAGTGATTTCAGCCATTACCTCCTGTACCAATACCTCGAATCCCAGTGTCATGTTGGCAGCAGGCCTATTGGCCAAAAAAGCAATCGAAAAAGGTTTGCAGCGGAAACCTTGGGTGAAAAGTTCACTGGCTCCAGGTTCCAAAGTGGTCAGCGATTATCTTGATGCAGCAGGGTTGACGCCTTATTTGAATCAACTGGGTTATAACCTGGTGGGTTATGGTTGCACTACCTGTATTGGTAATTCGGGACCTTTACCTGAAGTGATTGAAGAAGCTGTGCAATGTTTTGATTTGAATGTAGCTTCAGTGCTTTCCGGAAACCGTAACTTTGAAGGACGGGTGCATCCTTTGGTGAAAACCAACTGGCTCGCCTCGCCACCCTTAGTAGTTGCCTATGGTCTGGTCGGGAATATTCGAACTGATCTCACTGCTGAGCCGATAGGTGAAGGTTTTGATGGCCAAGCAGTTTATTTAAAAGATATCTGGCCGACACAGATGGAAATTGATGCCGCACTACAGAACGTGAATACCGAGATGTTCCAGAAAGAATATGCGGAAGTGTTTGAAGGCGATGCCAAGTGGAAAGCGATCCAGATTCCACAAAGTCAAACCTATGCTTGGGATGAACAATCAACCTATATCCGGCATCCTCCCTTTTTTGCAAAAATTGATCAGCCGGTGCGACCAATTCAGCCGATCAAACAGGCACGGATTTTAGCTATATTAGGCGATTCAGTCACGACGGACCATATTTCCCCGGCGGGTAATATCAAAAAAGATAGTCCGGCCGGCCGATATTTGCAGCAACAGGGGGTTGATGTAAAAGACTTTAACTCTTATGGTTCCCGCCGTGGCAACCATGAAGTGATGATGCGAGGTACCTTTGCCAATATCCGCATCAAAAACGAAATGCTGGGTGGCGAGGAGGGTGGCAATACCCTGCATATTCCAAGTGCAGAAAAACTCTCGATTTATGATGCGGCAATGCGCTATCAGGCAGAACAAACCCCACTCGTAATGATTGCTGGGAAAGAATATGGTACCGGTTCTTCACGTGACTGGGCGGCCAAAGGCACCAACCTGTTGGGGGTGAAAGCGGTGATTGCTGAAAGTTTTGAGCGGATTCACCGTTCCAATCTGGTTGGCATGGGGGTGTTACCTTTACAGTTTGTAGAGGGTCAAAACCGGCAGATCTTGAACCTAACGGGCCATGAAACACTGTCAATTTTAGGCTTGTCTGATGATATTCATCCGCATCAAATGCTGAAAGTAGATGTGCAACATACCGATGGTACGTGTAGCCATTTTCAAGTGTTGTGTCGTATTGATACCTTGAATGAGGTGGAATACTTTAAGGCCGGTGGTATCTTGCACTATGTCTTGCGCAATTTGCTCGCTTCCTAAATTGAATTATGAAAGCCCGATACCTACCACAATGCCGGTCAGTTAAGAATTGAAAAACTAAAATTATGCTCAATTAAGACATAAATTTAGATCAATTTAAATTCAAATATAAGGAAATTTAGATTTTTTTTCATCCAAATTTCCTTAACTGACTGGTATTAATCTTTTGATGGGTCTTTTCATAATCTAATGGAGAGCGCTGACCATTGGAACTATGCCTACATTATTAGGTGTAGATATCAAATGTGAACATAGATCTAATCTAATTTATTCATCATATTCCGCAAATATTTCTTCAATTTCATCCCATTGGGGCAAGTTAAACTTTTTTTATTCACTTCGAATTGTAAACCCATGCCATCAAGCACACGTTCAAATATGTCAAATGAACCTGTAAAATGACCATTCTCTATCTCTGAAATTGTTGTTTTATTCACTTTAGTCTTTTCTGAAAGACTTTTCTGTGTATAGCCTAATAATTTGCTTATCTTAAAGTTTAGCCCGAAGACCTTCCGCCAATTGTAAAACAGAGGCCAATCCCTGAGGGTTCTGAATCTGTTCTATTGGAATGCCATTCATCAATTTATTGGGTGATTTCATAAAATGCTGCATCCAGGCTGTATCCCCACCTGTCAGAGCATCTAATGATGTGGTAATACGGATTAAAGTGAGGGCGATTTCTCCCTGTTTTGAAGTGGGATCTAATTCAAGAGAAGTTAAAGTTTTCACCGAATCTATACTGAGTATTAAGGCTAGTTGATCCTGTGCAAGACCAAGTCGTTCAGCAGCAGCTAAGACTGCCTTAGCTAATATCATTTTCTGTTTTGCAGTTTTTTCTGATGTTGTATGCATGATCGATCCCTGTTCCAGACGCTGCTAATTCATAGAGTTTATACTATTTAATTATCGTTGATCAGATACTCAATTTTTACTAAATATATTAAATTTGGCTTTACATAAAGAAGCAACGGTTAAATTATTTAACAGCATGTAGTTATTTTTAGACCTTCAGCTTTAAGTTCAAGAGATCGTGGTCTACCGATACAGGCTAAATGTAAACAGAATTTAAATGCGGCCAGTGCTTTGGCATCTTTTGTTGAGTAAAGCTGGAGACGAACATAATCTTCTTGAGTCTTAGGATGCTCTGTTGTGCTCGATTTAGCCAGCTTCAGTAATAAAGGCTGTTTCTTTTTATCTAGCAATTGTACCAAGTCTTGTCCAAGCAAATGCCAAAATTGATGGGGAAACAGGTCTTTTACCTTGGAATAAAATGATTCCAATTGATCGATTTTATTCCATCGATAATGAATGCCAGTATGCGAAACCGTAACACGACTTAAAAATGTCTCAAGCACCGCTTTTATTTGATCTGGCTTTTTTTCAAAGATATTTTGAATATTTTCAAAGAAATAGTTCCTTGCTGTGCACTCTTCAATGGTATCAATCATGGCGGGTTTTAAAGGTTTATCAAGATGATTCGTGTTGTTGAGATCAAATAACCTTGGGTTGTTTTTTTGAGACTTGAGTTGGCCCAGTTGTTTGGCATTTTTATACCAGTACTCAACCAGTTCTATAGGTAAGCTCATTTCCTGTGAGACCTGATCTGGATCATGATGAATTTCCAGTAAATTTAGGCACTTAAAAAACCATGCAAATGAGATTTTGGATTCCTTTGTTCCTGCGAAATATTTAGAAAAATCATGAGGCTGTGAGTTAAATGAAACCTCATCCAGAATGTCTTCTATGTTACTTTTTAACCAGTCAGTTTGGTCGTTGAGTAACTCCTGACTTAAATGAATAGCATGCTTTTCAAAATTGAATGGAGCAGTATCTTTTACTGTGTTTAAAAATTTGAAAGAAGGTAGGTAGCCCATCATCTTCTTTACTAATTGAGTATCTATGTCTGGATGATATTGCAGTATTTTATGCCCAGCGATCAGGTAGCTCAGATGAATATAGCTTTTAAAGGTTTCTGTAGGGTCAATGTGACCCAGTAAATGGGCAATCATAAACCAATGATTTTGACCATGCGTATTACGGAGTAACTCTGTCCGAATGGGCTGATATTCTTCTTCGGTATAATCCGTCACATTCTTGACCAGTGGAGCGTAATTACAGTTCAGAACAACGGATAAGGTCGTGGGCACGCCATGGTCACATCTTGGTCACAAAATATAAATTACATTAAGAATATTTTTTATTAAATTGAATAACAAAGGAAGGGGGATTTTTAAAAATATAATAAAATCAACAATAAAAAAGCCCCCATCTTTCGATGAGGGCTTTTTGAATCTGGAGCGGGAAAGGAGACTCGAACTCCCGACCCCAACCTTGGCAAGGTTATGCTCTACCAACTGAGCTATTCCCGCGGAGTCTATAAAGTTTTTTAAATGAAAAAACTAAATGAAAAAATTTTGAGCGGGAAAGGAGACTCGAACTCCCGACCCCAACCTTGGCAAGGTTATGCTCTACCAACTGAGCTATTCCCGCATGCCGTGTATAATACAGCATGAAAAAATGTGGTCAACACCTTTGTTAAAAATCTTGTATCAATTGCATAAAATAAAAGCAAAATATTTTAGACCAGACAATAAATCACCAATATTCATGTGGGAATTCATGAAACTTCGCCACAATCAACAGATTGCGCTGTAACAGATTACCAAAATACTCAGCAGAACAAGGTATACTGACTTTATATTTTCAAAGATTGGAGTCAGGCCATGAGCTTAGAACAACAACTGAAAGATCGTTTAGCACAATTATCTCCGACCCATTTAGACGTGGTGAATGAATCTTCGGGTCATGGCGGTTATTTCCCTGGAAAAGAGTCTCATTTTAAAACTGTGATTGTCAGTCAGGCCTTTGCCGGTTTACGTCCAGTCCAGCGTCATCAGAAAGTCTATGCTGCTGCTGGTGATTTACTGGCCAAAGACAAGATTCATGCGCTGGCAATCCACGCATTTTTGCCTGAAGAATGGGCAGGGCAGGACACGACCAGTCCAGCTTGTGCACATGCACCAAAAAACTAAGAGGAAATGATGGAAACTCAACTTTTAGTCAAAATTATTCATATGTCAGCAGCAGGATTGGCGATTGTCGCCATTCTTGCCCGTGCCTTGACTTTGTTTATTGGTACACAAGGCAACCTACCGAATCCAAAGGCACGAATTGCGCTGGTGGCTTTACAGCATCTGGCCATTACGGTGATCGCGCTTACAGGTATTGTGTCATTGGTGATCAAGGATTTTGATGTGCAACCCTGGTTTTATGCCAAGGTTATTTTATTTTTTGTGCTGGTATCCTCTTTAGCTAAAGCCTATAAAAAAGATGATTCAATCTTGCTGGCACAACGCCGGGCTGGCTTATTTATTGCGGTAGTTGCATTGGTTTCTATTTTGATCTTGGTGATGATCAAGCCGAATTTTGGCTAAAAGCAAGCAGGCTGTGACTTCAAGCGCAGTCTGCCTATGTGAATAATTAAAAAATACAAGTGTGATAAAAGTAGTTAAAAATAACAGGAGGGGACATGAATACACGTGTGGTATTTAATCAAAAAGGTGGGGTGGGTAAGTCCAGTATTACCGTTAATCTGGCCGCGATCAGCGCACATCAGGGTTTAAAAACTTTACTCATTGATCTGGATCCACAAGCCAATTCCAGTCAATACGTATTAGGTGACGATGCGACCTATTCAAGTGACAAGCCGGCATTAGAACCGAATATTGAAAACTATTTTGAAAATGTGCTGGGCAATCAGCAAAGTAAAGGCTTGCTCGGCAATGCAATTGGCTCGATTTTGAAAAGCCGTAGCAAAGGTCTGGAAAGTTATGTGCATCAGTCTCCCTTTAAGTATCTGGATGTGATTCCAGCCAGCCCGACACTGGGCGCCTTGGCACATGCACTGGAGTCCAAGCATAAAATCTACAAACTGCGAGATGCTTTACAACAATTGTCCGGGCAATATGATCGGGTGTTTATTGATACCCCGCCGGCATTTAATTTCTTTACACTGTCGGCTTTGATTGCTGCAGACCGCGTGCTGATTCCATTTGACTGTGATGTGTTTTCTAAACGCGCCTTACAGACCCTGATTGAAAATGTCATTGAAACCCAAGATGACCATAATGAAAGACTGGAAATTGAAGGTATTGTGGTGAATCAGTTTCAGGCACAGGCCAGATTACCGCGTGAAGTGGTGCAGCAACTGAAAGATGAAGGATTGCCCGTACTCAATAGTATGTTACCGCCCTCCATCTTAATGAAAGAATCTCATCATAAAAATCAGCCCCTGATTCATTTGGCTACTGATCATAAATTGACTCAGGCCTATCAATCGTTGTTCAATGAGATAGAGCAGAACTAAGATCGAGTTAACTATGAAACTTGTGAAATTAAGCCTGAGTATTGCAGCACTTGCATTGCTGAGTGCTTGTGCAACAACGGTGAAACCCACCTATGTGTCCCCGACCCAGTATCAGACCTTGGGTTGTCAGCAGCTACAAGGCGAATATAACCGTATTCAGAAATATATCGACAATGGCGTGGAAGCACCAAAACGTACGGGTGTAGGTCTGGGCGTCGGTCTGGGTGGTGGCTGGGGCAGTCGCGGTGGTTGGGGGATTGGTCCGAGTGTTTCCGTCAATATGGGACAGTCATCCAATACCAAGCGAACCGAACTGGCACGGCTTTTAGGTGAACAGGAAGCGATTGTTCAGGCCGCCCGTTACAAAAATTGTCCGATTGTGGTTCGTCAGAATATTGCTAAATAACGAATTCCTGATCTCTTCATAAATGCTGATCTTGGGTCAGCATTTTTTATGATTTTTTCAAAATAGCCGAGCTGATATTCCGCTTAATATCACTTGAAATGGCGCGTATCGTCTCAGCATCCTAGATTTATAGAGCTGTTCTGGCATGAGAATATTGATTAAGCTATAAGCTAGGCCCGGAATAGTTCATCACGATGATTGAAAATTGGTTATTTGTATTGGGGCTAATCGCCGTTCTGATGATTCCTGGGCCGGCGAATGCCTTGGTCGCCAGCTCTGCGTATCAGCAGGGTCAGGCCAAAACCAGCCTTTATATTCCTGCCATTCTGATGGGCTATTTTTATGCGATTAATGTCTGGGCTTTGTTGATTCATCTGGCTTTACCGATCTGGCCAAACTTCAAAAGCTTGCTGTATGTCCTGAGTACCATCTGTGTGGGCTGGATGACGCTGCATTTATATAAGGCCCAGCAGTTAGAACGCTATAGCAAAAATCATCCGCAGATTCGTCCCTGGCAAATGTTTACTGTCACCTTAAGCAATCCTAAAGCAGCATTGTTGGCCTCCGGGATCTTACCCATGGAAACTTGGCAAAGTCCGACCAACTTTGTTCTGGTGTTTGCTGCCTTTTGCTTGAGTACCGTTCCAGTAGGGATTTTCTGGATGGTCTTTGGTCAGGCAATTTTGAGCAGTCACTCTGAAAAAATAAAAGCCGGCCTTATTTATAAAGGCTCGGCTCTGTTTGTACTGCTTTGTCTGATCCCATTACTGATCAAGCTTTGGGATTAAATGCACAGGCTATAAAAAATCTTAAGCTGTTTTACTTTTTTTGAGTCTTTGTTGAATAAAGCCGATCACACCTGGCAAGACACTTAAAATAATAATACCGAAAATCAAATAGGTGAAGTTATCTTTGACGATCGGCATATTACCGAACATATAGCCCAGAATGACAAATGAGCTGATCCAGATGAATCCACCCACTACATTATAGCTCAGGAAATATTTGTAATTCATGCTGCCAGCACCAGCGACAAAAGGTGCAAAGGTACGAGCAAAAGGCACAAAACGCGCAAAAATAATGGTTTTACCACCATGTCTGGCAAAGAATTGCTGAGTTGCCAATAAATGTTTTTTATTGATAAAGCGCGATTCAATCTCGAAAACCCGCGGCCCGATATATTTGCCAATATGGTAATTCAGGGTATCGCCCAATACTGCCGCAACAAATAAAAGCGGAATCAGTACCCAGGGATCCATCACACCTGTAGACGCTGCCAAAGCACCTGCTGCAAATAGCAAGCTGTCGCCGGGCAGGAATGGCATCACCACCAAACCTGTTTCCACAAAGATAATCAGGAAAAGAATGGCATAAATCCAGATCCCGTAATTGGTGATAAATTCAAGCAAGTGATCATCAACATGCAAGATAAAATCAATCAGTTCCATGAGCCCAGTACAAGCAAAAGTGTGCTCAAATCCTAACAGCGATCACCTATAAAGTCAGTAATAAAAGTCGACTATTTTGCGGCTTATTTTTCTGCTGTCGGGCGAATCCCTTCACTTTTAAAATAGATGTATCAGCGTATAAACATATTTTTATTGGGGCTTTTTGAGCAGATGACACAAGTTCATCATGGTGTTACACAACGTCTGCGGCATCTATTTCGGCTTTCTGTTTAGATCATGGAATCATCATAAAAATGGCAGGTCAACACACATGAAAAAATATATTCTGGCGACACTGGTTCTGGCAGCTGCCAGTCCGGCACTTTGGGCTAAATCAGATCAGGCTATTCTGGAGGAAGCAAAACAGAATGTAGTCAGTATTGCTCAGGCACATAAAATGAAAGATGAAACCGGCGTGACCTTAAGGGGGCAGATCGTCAAACAGCGTGCAGCACAAAGTGACGAATTTGAATTAAGAGATAAAACCGGCAGCATCATGATTGATGTGGATGACGACCACTGGAAAAGATTAAAACTCAAAGCAGGCGATCGGGTAGAAGTCTGGGGCGAGGTCGATACGCACCGCAACAAACCCACCGATATTGAAGTGATTCAGATTGAACGCGTGAAATAAACCATTCATTTGGCTGGAACAGGAAAGCAGCGAAACTCTGCTCTCCTGTGAACCAGTCAAAAATGAGAGCATTATTTTCTGAAATTTCTTAACTGTTTAATATTTAAACCAATTGGAATAGTGTGCTTAAACACAAGAAAAATGCTAGAATACGGCGCTTATCTTTCGTTTGCCTTTCATAGTTGTTCGTCATGACTACCAATACTCAAATTACTGAAGATCGTATCCTGATTCTGGATTTCGGTTCTCAATATAGTCAGCTCATTGCACGCCGTGTCCGTGAAGCTGGTGTATATTCTGAAATGTATGCCTATGATATGTCTGAAGAAGACATTCGTGCATTTAATCCAAACGGTATCATCTTGTCTGGTGGACCTGAGAGCGTTCACCTTGAAGGCAGCCCGCGTGCGCCACAAGTGGTATTCGAGCTCGGTGTACCGGTATTGGGTATTTGTTATGGCCTGCAAACCATGTGCGAACAGCTTGGCGGTAAAGTCGAGCCAGGTACTGTGCATGAGTTCGGTTATGCAGAAGTTGATATCGTGGTACGTGACAAGCTGATCGGTAATTTACAGGACCGTGAAAACCAGTTGCATGTCTGGATGAGTCATGGTGACAAGGTTGCCCGTATTCCAGAAGGCTTCCAGATCACTGCACAAACTCCAAGCTGTCCAATTGCGATGGTGTCTGACGAAACTCGTGGTTTCTATGGTATTCAGTTCCATCCTGAAGTGACACATACCTCTAAAGGGGCAGAATTACTGTCGAACTTCGTTCATCAAATTTGTGGTTGCCGCGGTCTATGGACGCCAGAACACATTATTGATCTACGTGTAGAACAGCTTCGCCAACAGATCGGTGATGAAAAAGTATTACTTGGTCTTTCAGGTGGTGTGGATTCATCTGTCGTTGCAGCGCTGTTGCATAAAGCGATTGGTGATCAGCTGACATGTGTGTTTGTCGACAATGGTCTGCTTCGTTTGAACGAAGGTGATCAAGTGATGCAAATGTTTGCTGACAATATGGGGATTCGTGTTATCCGTGCTGCTGCAGAAGAGCGTTTCTTGACTGCACTTGCAGGCGAAGTTGATCCTGAAGCAAAACGTAAAATTATTGGCCGTGAGTTTATTGCAGTCTTTGCTGAAGAAGCACGTAAATTAGATGGGGTAAAATTCCTGGCTCAAGGTACGATTTATCCAGACGTGATTGAATCTGCTGCAAGCAAACAGGGCAAGGCACATGTGATTAAATCGCACCACAACGTGGGTGGTTTACCAGCAGACTTGGCTTTTGAACTGGTTGAACCATTACGTGACTTGTTTAAAGATGAAGTACGTAAATTGGGTACCACTTTGGGCTTGCCACACAGCATGATTTACCGTCATCCATTCCCAGGCCCAGGTCTAGGTGTGCGTATCTTGGGTGAAGTGAAAAAAGAATATGCAGACATTTTACGTCTTGCTGATGACATTTTCATGCAGGAACTTCGTGCCAGCGGTTGGTATGACAAGACTGCTCAAGCATTTGCGGTATTCCAGCCGGTGAAATCTGTCGGTGTTGTCGGTGATGGTCGCCGTTATGCATGGGTGATTGCACTGCGTGCAGTAGAAACTGTGGACTTTATGACTGCTCGTTTCGCGCATCTTCCTTATGATCTAGTCGATAAAATCTCGACTCGTATCATGAATGAAATTAAAGATGTTTCTCGTGTTGTGTATGACGTATCGTCTAAGCCACCTGCAACTATTGAATGGGAGTAAAATCGGGATTTCTAAAAGCGATAGCTTTTAGCCGATTTTACGCCAAGAGCTATGCTCGCGGCAGTGAGGGATTTCACGAAGCACGGCTTCTTGCCTAAATTACGGCAAAGGCTATGGTTGCGCCAATCAGGATTTCAAGGAGTACGGCTTTTGCCTAAATTACGGCAAAGGCTATGCTCGCGGCAGTGAGGGATTTCACGAAGCACGGTTTCTTGCCTGAATGATGCCAAGCGCTATGCACGTGGTAAATATCTGGTTGATCGGAGATATCCCGATAAAAAAGAGCGCTTCGGTGCTCTTTTTTATGAGGATTTTTTCTTCGTGATAGAATATGCAACTTTTCCATGTAAAGTTTATAAAAATTTAAGCTTTCACTAATATTCCTGATTTCATTATTTAAAGGGCGGACCAGAACTGCTTGGTTTGATTGGCCTTTGAATGACCTTGCTGGGTCACGGGCTTAAAGGCATTCCAGGGATTGGCTGGAGCAGGTTTGGGCTTTTCCAGCATTTTGGAATGATAAACTTCAATCCGATTTCGGCCTGATTTTTTCGCCTGATATAAAGCGATATCGGCTTGCTTGATCAGCTCCTCCAGCTTTTGCGTAGGCGACTCCAGTTCTGCTATACCAATCGAAATGGTAAAACGAATGGGCTGGTTCGGTTTGGCATAAACAAATTGTTTCTGAATTGCACAACGAATTCGCTCTGCAATCACCAGACTGTCTGGCAGCTGGGTATCTTCCAAGAGAGCAATAAACTCTTCACCACCAAAACGTGCAAGTACATCGCTATGGCGCATTTCTTTACGGGTGACTTCAGCAATCAGTTGTAGTACGCGATCGCCGATGTCATGCCCATAGTTGTCATTGATATTTTTAAAATGATCGACATCAAACATCAGCAGGCAGGTGCTGGCATGTTTGGGCCATTGATGAATAGAACGTTCAGCCATATCGACAAAATGGCGGCGGTTGTATAACTGGGTCAAATCATCCGTATGTGCCAGATTTTTTAAGGTTTGATAGTTCCATTCGTCCAGCAAAGAGCGCAGGAAGGAACGCCGTACATTCAGAATGTTATTCCAGTTAATATAAATGCTAAAAAACCAGAGTGGACTAAACACGACAGTAAAAATAAAGGCTTGAGATGCACTCATTAACTGGGTCACTCCAATCATGATAAACAGGGCAATCAAGATGGAACAATAGACCGCAACTTTAAATTGGGTCTGTATACACAGATTGGCGATGAGAATAAAGATCGCAGAGGCGTAAATATAGGTAGCAACATGGGGGCTGCTTGAAAGCACCAGCAGGCCAATCCATGCAGCTGCAGCCACAGTGGTGGCGATCGGCAGGATTCTATCTAGAATCTGAATGTTTTTATATGTGTTAAACAAGTAATAACAGCAAAGCATAGCGCCTAGAACCAAGATGACGCGTATCAGACCAGAAATAAAAAACATGTCTGGAATAACCAGAATATCGGCAAAGAAATACAGCAAAAAGGCAATTTGTGCCAGATAGTTAATTTGACGTAAATTAGTATGACTATGCGTATAGACATAATCGTGAAAATATTGCTGAAACGCGGCAGGAATACGGGCATGAGGATCTGTCAGCGCCTGTTCGATCAGCTGACGGTTTTGCAGATCACATTCAGATAATTTCAGTGATTTATCGGTCATCGAGTTTTGAAAAGATATATTCGCCGTTGAATATATATTCTCATGCTGAGCAGACATGTCCTGGTCCAGTATTATTTTTATAGGTGCCTATTATGCCGTGATTGGATGAAAAATAACCTCCCTAAAATTGGGTATCTGACTTAAATTTGACTTTAAACGTAACAAAAATTATATTTTTTAGCTACAAAAGTGATTGAAATCCATAAAAATAATTTTTAATTGCTTTAATTTTTAAATTAAAATCATTCGTTTCACGTGAAACATTGGGTAATTGGGCCAGCAATGTCGAAATGGCTTCTAGCGCAGGCTTGAGAGCACCCTAATCAGCATTGAGCCACTTCCACTCAGGCTGTTACACTGCGAAATTCAGGTTTGATCGCTTGAACAGGAGTTAGATCGATCAAGCGATGTTAAGGGTTTTATACGTATCTAAATATTTCCAAAGATAGATTTTGCAAATAGACCCTGTACATTGTCCTGAATAGGGAGACATCTTGCAGCAGTCCAAGGGAAGAATGTTTCATATAATTTAAGATTTAGAATGAAAATGCCGAGGTGAGCTCAGCCATGTCGAATAATAGTGATATTGAACTGTCCAATTCGGATGATTGTGAAAAATATGTCAATCAGTTTATTCAGGAATTCCCTTTACGCCGTGCCGAAATCGGACAGGGTACCGTAATCAAACGTGCCTTGCCCAGCCGACATAAACGCATGATTGGTGCCTGGTGTTTTCTGGATCATGCCGGTCCGGCCAGCTTTCCACAAGGCGATGGCCTAGATGTTGGGCCACATCCCCATATTGGTCTGCAGACCTTTACCTGGATGCTGCAAGGCACCATGATGCACAATGACAGTTTAGGTACTCAGCAGCTGATTCGTCCCAAACAGGTCAATCTGATGACCTCGGGCTATGGCATTTCACATACGGAAGTTTCTCCAGAAAGCGAAACGCATATGCATGCAGCGCAGTTATGGATTGCCTTACCGGATGACAAGATCAATATGGCACCGGCTTTTGAGCATTATCCTGAATTGCCGGTAGTGCATGATCAGGGCATCGAATTTACCGTCTTAGTCGGTGAATATTTAAAAACCGTTTCACCGGTAAAAGTGCATAGTGAACTGCTCGGGGTAGACCTGTATGCAGCAGAAAGTACCAGTGCGAGCTTAGCCCTGAATCCAAAATTTGAATATGGTTTTATGGTACTTGAGGGCACGGCCAGCATTAATGGGCATGAACTGACGGAAGATAACATGCTGATCCTTGAACCGGGATTAGAGCAGGTTAATGCTGATATTCATGCCGGGAGCCGTGTATTACTCATTGGTGGTGAACCATTTGAAAGCCCGATTTTACTGTGGTGGAATTTGGTCGGACGTACCACCGAGGAACTTAAAATTGCGCGGCAACAATGGATTGAAGGCCATGAACGCTTCGGTTCGATTCCGGCCTATGATGGACCACGTTTAGAAGCTCCCGCATTTCCAGACCGGATGCGTGCTTCCAGATAAACGATCAGAATTGCAGGGGTGGATGGAACCCTGTCGGATTTGAACTGAAAATGGCAAATCTGCAACCTAGGGAACAGAGCATTACAGTCATCAAAAATTGCGCTACATTCCGCTGCTTTTTGCTATGCTCAGCAAGCAAGAACAATAAAATCATGAGTCTAATATGCGTGTTTTACATCATCTCGAACAATCACGATCGTTTCGTATTCTCTGGGCCATGGAAGAGTTAGGACTGGATTATGAAGTGCAATATTATCAGCGCCAGCCTAATCTTTCCGCGCCGCCGGCCTTAAAACAGATTCATCCTTTGGGTAAGGCGCCAATTCTGACCGATCAGGAGCAGGTACTGGCGGAATCTGCGGCGATCCTGGAGTATTTACAGGAAAGCTATGATGAACAGCAGCAGTTTCGCCCAGAAGATCCTGCCGATAAGGCCCAGTACCGTTACTGGATGCATTATGCAGAAGGTTCATTAATGCCACTGCTGGTGATGCAACTGGTGATGACCACTGTACCGAAACATACCCCTTTGCTGATTCGACCAGTAGCCAAGAAAATTTGTGAGGGGGTGAAGAAACAGTTTGTACAAAGCCGCTTAAAAGATCATATCCAGTTTCTGGAACGCTATTTGAGCGAACATGATTATTTTGCCGGACATTTCAGTTTTGCCGATATTCAGATGAGTTTTCCTTTGGAGGCCATGCAAAGCCGGACTGGCCAAAGTTATCCAGCGATTCAGGCTTATCTGAAACGGGTATCGCAACGTGCAGCCTATGCGCGTGCACTGGCCAAAGAAAAACAGATAGCATCCTGAAAAAAAAGCTGCCGATGGCAGCTTTTTTAATGGGGGATATCAGTCTGGAAAGCTGAGGCGCTCTTTAGGGAAAATTACCTTAAAAGTGGAACCCTGGTTTTCCTTGGACTCAATTTCGAGATGTGCCTGATGTTGCATCAGGACATGCTTAACAATTGCCAATCCTAAACCGGTGCCACCGGTGCGCCGGCTACGATCTGAATCGATCCGGTAAAAACGTTCAGTCAGACGGGGCAAGTGTTTGGGATCAATTCCGATGCCGTTATCTTCCACTACAAAATAGGCAGATTCACCATCATCATGCCAACCCATGGTAATGATTCCACCTTTAGGCGTATATTTAATCGCATTGGTGATCAGGTTGCTAAAGGCGCTGGCCAGTTCCATATCTGAACCGATCAGATCGCAATGGCTGTCAATGTCCAGATTCAGGGTATGCCCATAGTCGATATTATAGGCCTGTGCATCATCAAATAGCTGATTCATCAGGCTTGGCATTTCGATGATCTGGTTTTTGGCAATATTTTTGTCATTTTCCAGACGTGACAGCAGTAGCAGGTCATTCACCAGCGCGTTCATGCGTCGGGTCTGCGACTGCATCTGATCAAAGGCGCGTTTCCAGCGCGGATTGATATCTTCCTGGTCGGTAAAGGTTTCAATATAGCCACTGAGTACGGTCAAAGGCGTGCGCAGCTCATGCGAAATATTATCGACAAAATCTTTACGCATCTGTTCCAGATTGTGCATCCGGGTCACATCATAGGCGACCAGTACCCGGCTTTCTCCACCAAAGCGGGTCATTTTGACCTGGACATAATGATCTTCGAATAGCGAAGATCGCATTTTCAGGCCATCTGGTGACTCATCAATATGATGATAATATTCAATAAAACTCGGTTGGCGCAGCAAAGTTAAAATATTACGGCGACGGTCATCACTGGAAATCCCGAGCAGACGTTCGGCGGCTGGATTCCACCATTCAATCTGCTGGCTTTCATCAATTAAAACCACCGCTTCTTGCAAGGCCACCAGTGAAGACTGTGCTCGATCGATCAGTTCCACCATTTCTGCCTGCACAATCCGTTCCTGCCGCTGAGCGCGATAAACATTAAATAACAGTGCGCCCCAAATCCCGCCGATATTCGGCGGAACATCATAAGGGCGATTAGAAATCCATTCATTGACCAGATATAAAGAGCGCATCTGGGTACTAAAGAACGCCACAAAGGCAATGACGATACAAATCCAGAAATACCCAATCCCAAAACCGATAAGGCTGGCGATGATCAGGAAAAAAGCCAGTAAGCGTAAATCCTGTTTGGCAAAATCCCATAAACTGCTGTAACGGATTCTTTTGTGCTCACGTGCCAGTTCGGGGACAGGGTAGGGTTCATACATAAAACAAGATTTACCTTAAAAGACGTTAACCTAAAGCCACATCTGCACGGGTTGAAAAACGGTAACCGGTTCCACGTACGGTTTGTACATAGCGGTTTGCGCCATAAGGTTCCAGCACTTTGCGCAAACGGCGTATATGGACGTCAATAGTACGGTCTTCAATATAGACGTTGCCGCCCCAAACCTGATCCAGTAATTGCGCACGGGTATAGGCACGTTCCGGATGGGTCATAAAAAACGCCAATAGACGGTATTCAGTGGGCCCCATTTCCAGAATTTTATCGCCAAAATTAACCCGCTGACTGACCGGATCCAGAATCAGGCCATTGGCATCAATGGTTTTTTCACCGCTGAGTGCATTGGCACGGCGCAGGACAGCTTTAATGCGTGACACCAGTTCCCGGGTCGAGAACGGCTTGGTCATGTAATCATCGGCACCGGCATCCAGACCTTGTACTTTGTGGTCTTCTTCACCGCGTGCGGTCAGCATGATCACCGGAATTTCTGACAGGCTTTCATCACGTTTCAGACGACGACATAGATCTACACCGCTGATCCCGCCCGGCATCATCCAGTCCAGCAAAATCAGTGCCGGACGTTGATCCACAATCATCTGATGCGCCTGCTTGGCATCTTCGGCCTGTAAGCATTGAAAACCGGCCATATCCAGAGAGGTATGGATCATTTCCCGAATCGGGAGTTCGTCATCGACGATTAATATGTAGTCATCTTTCACAACGCAATACCCTATTTCATGTAAACGGTGAACCGTTTTATATTTATGACAGGCTTATTACAAAGACTAATTATGACAGTATCATTGCAGAAAGGGAAAAACTGTTGAAATTCGCAAAGATTTGTGACAATTTTAGTAAAGAAACTTGTTAAAAAATCATAAATTAATTTTACTTTTATCGGTGCTTCAGCAGAAATTAGCAACCTGTTTTAGAATGCAGAAAATCTGATTAAACCTTCGATTTAACAGCTATTTTTTGTCGGAAAATGACTCCAATAATGCCAAAAATACCACACTGCATGATGATAAAACTTCCTCAAGTGACTGCTTGAATCCACTCATGACCCAGCGAATGGCAATTTGGGTGACATAGCCATTTAACCCGGTCGACACCAGTGAAATTTCCTGCTCACTACGATTTAACTGCGGCATCATTAACATGACAAAGGCATGAATCATGCGGTCGAAGCGCGACATGGTTTCATGAATGGTGGCCTGATTATGCAACTCCTGCACCAGCATGGCATCAATATAAATGATCCGTGCCATACGCGGATTGTCACGCAAGGTGCTAAGCAAGGCGGTTAGCCCCGCTTCAATCATTTTTTTCGGATCAGTGGATGCCTGCATCATGGCCTGCATGACATTCTGTTGCAGTTCATCAATCAGTTTTAAAAAGATGGTCTGAAACAGGTGCTCACTTTTTTTAAAAGATTCATAAAAATAACGTTCGGTCAGTTTGGCTTCATTGCAGATATCTTTTACGGTTACTGAAAAAAAGCCATGGCTGCCATAAGCTTCAATGCCGGCTTCAATCAGCTTTTCACGACGTACCTGCTGTCGCTCAGCCATCGACAGGCCTTTAAACTGACGTTCCTTGCTTTTGGGTGGTCGTGATGGTGCTGCTGCATTGATTGAATCGGTCATAAGGCCTGGCTACTCATCTGCATGAAGATTTTGAATATCTTAGCAATAAATCACGCTTTGACCTATGTCGAAATTCAGCAGAGAAATTTGGCCGCTAAGGATATCGGATAATTATTGACAATCTATATTGTCAAAATTATATTGAGGATCTGTGCTAACTCCTGAAACAACAGAACAAGATCCTGCTGTCATGGAAGAGCAGTTATTTACATAAGGAAATTCAATGAAAAATTTTAAGAATAAAGTCGCTGCCATTACCGGTGCCGGTTCAGGGATCGGTCAGCAGCTGGCAGTTTTGCTGGCACAGCAAGGCTGTCATCTGGCACTAAGTGATATTAATGAACAGGGACTTGCACAAACGGTTGAATTGTTGCAGGGCAGTGATGTTCGGGTGACGATTCAAAAAGTCAACGTGGCCAAGCTACAAGAGGTACGCAGCTGGGCAGCACAGGTGGAGCAGGATCATGGCAGTGTCAACATGATCTTTAACAATGCCGGCGTGGCACTTGGCTGCACCGTAGAAGGTGCGAGCTATGAAGATCTGGAATGGATCGTCGACATTAATTTCTGGGGCGTGGTGTATGGCACCAAAGAATTTTTGCCTTTAATCAAGAAAACCGGCGATGGTCATGTGATTAATATTTCCAGTCTGTTTGGTTTAACCGCGCAGCCGACCCAGTCGGCATATAACGCGACCAAGTTTGCAGTGCGTGGTTTTACCGAATCCTTGCGTCAGGAACTGGATCTGCAAAATTGCGGTGTGAGTGCACTTTGTGTACATCCGGGGGGAATCCGTACCAATATTGCCAATGCTGCGAAAATGAATGACAGTATGCTGACCTTGGGCATGAATCCGGAAAAAGCCGCCCGTAATTTTAATAAACTGCTGCGTTGCCCGCCAGTAGAAGCCGCTCGTCAGATTCTGGAGGCGGTACAGAAAGACAAACGCCGTTTATTAATTGGTAACGATGCCAAAGCTGTTGATTTGATTCAACGGATCTTACCAAGCGGCTATCAGCATGTCACTGCACTGGCAAGCCAATTCGGCAAAAAGAAGAAAAAATCTGCTTAAATCATTGGATATTAAACCCGCAAAAGCGGGTTTTTAATCTTTTATTGTAGATCAGGAGTGAGTTGCTGTAAGGCTGTAGGCATGTAAAATAATGAAGCTAAACCAATATTTTAATGGTTTTTTTCTTCCAGACCAACTGATAATACAGTCCCTGCAAAATACACATGCTGACAAAGGCCAATGCATAGGCATACCAGATCCCTTCCAGCCCCCACCACCGGCTAAACAGATAAGCGGCAGGAACTTCAATACAGAGAATTGCAAAAATATTGATCAGCATCGGTGCAGTTACCGTACCACTTGAACGCATAATTGACGCAAAAATGGCGCTGGCACCAAAGAATAAAATAGACCAAAGCACAATGAATAAAAGTTGCTGACCCAGCACCACGACCTGAGGATCAGTAATAAACAGTGCCATTAAATATTTTGAGAACAGATAGGCCAAAACCACCAAACCGCCAGTAAACAGAATATTCATACTGAGTGCAGTCCGTGTGACTTTATTCAGCAAATCGGATTTTCCTGCACCAATCGCTTGTGCACCAAACACAGAAGCTGCAATCGCAATCGACAGAGCAGGAAACTGGATATAATTTAACACCTGGTTGACCGCACCATAGGCAGCCGTTGCTTCTGCGCCATAGCGGTTGACCAAGCCGACAATCACCAGACCTGCGACAGAAGTCGTGATCATCTGTATTCCAGTCGGAACGCCCAGACTTAAAATAATTTTGCTTAATTTAGGCTGATGGCGGATATGTTTTAATAATGCCCAGTCGAGCCTGAGCGGATGTTGTTTATAATTTAAATACAGGACTAGAAACAACAATACGGCCAGATTACCCAAAATGGTGGCAATTGCCGGCGAGATAATGCCCATTTGGGGAAAGCCAAAATATCCGGCAATTAATATCGGGGTGACTACCAAGCCCACGCCAATGGTGAGTGCGGAAGCAAACAGCGGTGTGGTGCTGTCGCCTACACCGCGCAAGATAGAGGTATAAATAATATAAATAAAAATTAGGGGACTACCTGCCAGCATCCATTGCACATAGGGCAAGGATAAATGCATCACCTCCGGATCTGTACCGAGCGCCAAGAGGATATTTTCGGCAAAAATCACACCAAACAGCGCGATCAAGCTTCCGCTAATCAAGGTCATAAATAAAGTTGAACCGACCACACAGCGCACTTTTTCGATATTTTTTGCGCCCCAGGCCTGTCCAATAAGTACAGTAGAACCGGCAGATAAGCCAATGACAAAAGCCATCAAACAAAACAGGATCGGGAAAAATACCGCAACCGCAGCAATAGCATTGACTCCCAGCATTTGCCCGACAAAAACCGTATTAATCGTACCTGAAAGGCTTTGCAGGATGTTGGTTGCAATTAATGGCAACAGAAATACCAGAAAGGCCTTCCATAAATTCTGTTGTTGGATCAGTGATTGCTGTGCCATGCCCTATCCTGTTATTGATTTTTCATCTATTTAATTATGTTGCTATTATTGAATAAAGCAGGAATAAAGGCCTTAGCTTTTAAGTAACTAAGGCATTTATTTTATAAGAATTTTAGTTAAAATTTGAATTAAACCTTTGAAAGAATTTGACCTGCCTGAATCAGGGTCTGTTCTTTTTTTGCAAAACAGAACCTGAGCAGACGTAAATTGGTAGGCGGTTGCTGGTAGAACACAGAGACTGGAATTGCCACGATCCCGTGTTGCTCTGCCAGAAAATGACACATCTCTACATCATTTAAATCAGGCCGGATAGCCGAATAATCGAGATTCTGGAAATAAGTTCCTTGAGAGGGCGTCCATTTAAAACGTGATGTTTCAATTGATGAATTAAATAGATCACGTTTGTTTTGATAGAACCGTGAAAGTTCGCGTATATGTTCAGGATGCTGTTGCATGTATTCCGCCAAAGCCACCTGAATCGGAGTCACGCCACAGAAGCTGGCAAACTGATAAATCTGTCTGAACATTTTCATGAGTGGCGGTGCCGCAATACAAAAACCGGTTTTCCAGCCGGTGACATGAAAGGTTTTACCAAAAGAACCAATCACGAAGCTACGCTCGCGCAGTTCAGGAAATGACCAGGCTGAATGGTGCTGAACGCCGTCGAAAACCAGATGTTCATAGACTTCATCGGATAACACCACAATATTGCGCTCACGGATCAGCTCAATCAGATGTTGCCAGTCTGCTCTGGACCAGACACTACCGCTGGGGTTGTGAGGAGTGTTGACCACAATCATGCGGGTACGCTTATTGATGGCATCTTTCACCTGATTCCAGTCCACAGAAAACTCTGGATGCTGTAATGCAATATGTACAGGCGTTGCACCAGCCAGCTGTACTGCAGGTGCATAACTGTCATAGCTCGGATCGAAAATAATCACTTCATCACCCGCACGAACTGTGGCCTGAATCGCACAAAAAATCGCAATTGTGGCGCCGGAAGTAATCGTGATCTCTTCTAGCGGGTCAATGCTCAGCTGATCGCGCTGTCGATACAGATCGGCCACCAGCCCACGCAATATCGGCAAGCCATCTCCAGGTGCATACTGGTTAAATCCGTTATGACTGGCCCGGCTCAAAGCCTCAATCAATGCCGGTGGCGCAGGAAAGTCTGGAAATCCCTGTGAAAGGTTCAATGCGCCGAGTTTTTGTGCCAGGGCCGACATGGTGCTAAAAATCGTGATGCCTAGATCAGGCAGTTTAGAGGGGAATTCCAGCATGTCCTTGGCCTTGAAAATAAGATTGAATCCAGTGTAGCAGCAAGTTCTACTCTGGATAATCAGAAAATTCTGAAATATTTGGCATTATTTTTACTTCTATTTTTCAGAGATTTATTGAATAGGTGCAATTGAATTACTGAAAATCAAATGCCTAATTATGTGAAATGCACACTGAGCTGGACGAAATGGACAACTTTTCCTAGAATTTGCTCCACAATAATAATGCTTAAAACTATAACTATAAAATGCCAAAACATATTCATCTGCTACTGGAGCAACTTGGGCTGAACCGGCAGCATCGTGTGCTGCATCTGCAGTTTTCACATCTGCCCTTAAATCATCAGGTCCTGATTCAGCGGGTTGATGGCCAGCATCAG
The DNA here is from genome assembly GCF_022869025.1 of Acinetobacter sp. F-1. NCBI lineage: Bacteria > Pseudomonadati > Pseudomonadota > Gammaproteobacteria > Moraxellales > Moraxellaceae > Acinetobacter > Acinetobacter sp. F-1. Next base: position 58,674 of record NZ_JAJKFX010000017.1, read on the forward strand.
ATTAATCAGGGTCTGCAGGCAGAACTGATCTGCCTTTCTACGCAGGCCAATCTTGCTTTAAAGCAATTTATAGGTTGTCAGGTGGCAGTAGATCAGGTGACAGATCGTGGCGAACTTTTTCGAACCAGTGGCATTATTACCGCAGCCAGTCAGGGACACAGCGACGGTGCCTTGAGTCTGTATAAACTGACCATGCAGGATGCTACTGCACTCTGGCACAAACGCCGTAATAGTCGGGTGTTTATGAATAAGAGCGTGCGCGAAATCAGTGAAATATTATTTAGTGAATGGCAAAGCAGAAGTGCATTATTTGCAGCCAGTCTTAGTCTTGACTTGACCGGATTAAATCGGGATTACGATGTACGCCCTTTTGTGATGCAGTCCAATGAGTCGGATTATGATTTTTTAACACGTTTATGGCGTAGTGAAGGAATAAACTGGCTGATTGATGAAAAGCACTCCATTGTTCCGGTGTCCGCTACTGAGATTCAGCCGCAGAACCTGCGTTTAATCGATCATTCTCAAGCCTTTTCAGCTTTAAAACGCCGTTCAATCCGCTTCCATCGCAGTCATGCCACCGAGCAGTTTGATACGCTGACCAGTCTGATTGCCGTACGTCAGCTTAATTCCAACAGTACCCATACCCAGCGCTGGCAAGCGCAGCACCTTGCGCAGGATCAAAGCCAGTCCTTATTAAATACTCATCAGCAAAGTAGCGTGCAGGATACGGCCAGTCTGAATCTTGAAGATGCCTGGAACATTAGTCCGGCCTGGACAGGTGATTTGAATGCCGAGGATCAGGTGACGGCATCTGGTACGGCACAACTGGAACGACTGAATCAGCAGCTCAATCATTATCATGCGCTGCAATCCAAATATTTTAAAGCCAGCAGCAGTGTACGTGATGCTCAGGTCGGGTATTGGTTTGAATTAAAACAGCATGCTGAAATTGATCAGCATCCCGTGCATGAGCGTGAATTTTTGATTTTGGGTAAACGCTTCTATAACCAGAATAATTTACCTAAAGATATTTTATTGCAGCTAGACAGCTTGCTCGGTCAAAGTGATTGGCAAATTTCGGAGGAAGAACGGCAGGCCAATGAGTTGTATATCGTCCGCCGTGACATTCCGGTCGTACCTGAATATCAGCCTTTTGTACATCGCCCCGCTGCATATCCGCAGCGAGCTCGAGTGGTCGGGCCTGAAGGTGAAACAATCCATGTCGATGCTTGGGGAAGAGTGAAAATTCGTTTTCTATTTACCCGAAGCGATGACCATCAACATGATGCCGGTGCAGGCAGCAATGACAATGATAGCGATTCGGCCTGGATTGATGTATTAACCCCTTGGGCTGGTGAAGGTTATGGAGTCAGATTGCATCCACGAGTTGGTGAAATGGTGGTGATTGATTTTTTTGAAGGCGATATCGATCGGCCCTTTGTTATGGGACGGATTCACGAAGCAGAACGACATCCAGTGATGTTTGATGCGAAGGGACAATTACCAGCCACCAGAAAACTCAGTGGGATCCGTTCCCAAGAAGTAGAGGGTGAGGGTTTCAACCAGCTGCGTTTTGATGATACGACGGATCAGATTAGTGCGCAGTTACACAGTAGTCATGGGGTTAGCCAGTTGAATTTAGGAAATCTCAGTTATTCTAAAGAAACCGAATCGAGTGAAGGTCGTGGGGAAGGGTTTGAACTGAGGACAGATCAGTGGGGGGCAGTACGAGCAGGGCAAGGCTTACTGATTTCGACCTATTCGCAAGATACAGCAGCAGGTAATCACCTGGATGCTAAGCCTGCCAAGAACCAGATGGAATCAAATCTGAATAACACCAAAGTTCTGAGTGACATGGCAGAAGCTCAGCAAACTGATCCGCTTGAGCTTTTTAATAGCTTAAAACAATTTCTGAATCAACTAGAAGCTGAAGATGCGAGCAAAGCCACTGCATTTAAACAGGCTGTTATGTTATTAACGGCACCACATTCGATTGCGCTGAGTACAAATGAAAATATTCATTTATCTGCAGACCAGCAGATAAATTACAGTGCAGGGGGAAATATCCATCTATCGACTCAACAGTCTCTGATTGCACATGCGCAGCACAAGATCAGCCTATTTGCTGCTCAGAACGGAGCACGCTTATATGCAGGCAAAGGTAAAATTGAAATACAGGCCCAAGATGATGCCATCGAAGCAATTGCACGGAAGGTGATTAAGCTGATTTCAACTGAAGACAAGATTGAGATCACCAGTCCGAAAGAGATCCTGCTAACCGCAGGAGGGTCTCAAATAAAGATTAATAGCAGTGGAGTGTGTGTCACAACTGGTGGGAAATTTGAGTGTAAGGCGGGGCAGCATAGTTTTATGGGAGGGGCTAAAACTTTTTATGATTTACCTGAGTTGCCTAAAATTGGTCCATATGCTGTAGATTTTTTATTTACTAGTTTGGGCGGTACAGGAATTGAAGGTGCAGAGGTAACTATGTTCACACCTGAAAATAAGGAAATTTTATGGGAAGGTAAAACTGATTTAAAGGGTAAGTCTGAATTATCTATTTTTCAAAAATCATTAGCTTATGAAGCATTAGTAGGATTTAAACAATGGTCTAGTAGCTTTGAAGATTTGGAATTTAAAGTGCCTGATATAGAAGATGAGTTTGATGTGGGAGAGCATGGAATTCAGTTGGAAGAA
>NZ_JAJKFX010000018.1:0-53906 GCF_022869025.1 Acinetobacter sp. F-1
GGGAGTTCCCCTCTTTATTAAAGAGGGGTTAGGGGAGATTCTTAAACATTCCCTTCTAAAAAGTCCTGTGCAAAGCGTTGCAACACCCCACCCGCTTCATACACATGCACTTCTTCTTCAGTATCCAGACGGCAAGTCACAGGCACTTCAATAATCTGGTTCTTACCATCATCGGTTGAACGCTCAATCACCAAAGTCAAAGTCGAACGTGGCGCGATATTACCAATCACACTATACAGCTCCGTACCATCAAGACCTAAAGTCTTACGATCCGTACCCGGCTTAAACTCAAGCGGCAATACCCCCATACCGACCAAGTTGGTACGGTGGATACGCTCAAAACCTTCTGCGACAATCGCTTCTACACCCGCCAGACGCACACCTTTCGCCGCCCAGTCACGACTCGAACCCTGACCATAGTCTTTACCTGCAATAATGATCAACGGCTGTTTACGGTTCATGTAGGTTTCAATCGCTTCCCACATCCGCATCACTTCGCCTTCAGGCTCCACACGTGCTTTCGAACCCTGCTTGATGCTGCCGTCTGAACGCACCACCATTTCATTAAACAGTTTCGGGTTGGCAAATGTTGCACGTTGTGTGGTCAGGTGATCACCACGATGCGTTGCATAAGAGTTAAAGTCTTCCTCAGGCACGCCCATTTTTTTCAGGTATTCGCCTGAAGCACTGTCGAGCACAATCGCATTGGATGGTGACAAATGATCGGTGGTGATGTTATCACCCAAGATCGCCAGTGGACGCATATTGGCTAAGGTACGTGGTGCAGCGAGAGCACCTTCCCAATACGGCGGACGGCGGATATAGGTACTTTGCGGACGCCAGTCATATAGCGGGCTTGCTGCCTTTTCATTCACACCCAAATCAAACATCGGAATATAGATTTGACGGAACTGTTCCGGCTTCACTGCTTCTTTCACCAGTGCATCAATTTCTTCATCCGATGGCCAGATGTCTTTTAGATAAATCGGGTTGCCATCTTTGTCATTACCAAGTGAATCCGTTTCGATATCAAAACGAATCGTACCGGCAATCGCATACGCCACCACCAGTGGTGGAGATGCCAGAAAAGCCTGCTTCGCATAAGGATGGATACGGCCATCGAAATTACGGTTGCCCGACAATACCGCTGTGGCATACAGGTCACGGTCAATAATTTCTTGCTGAATTTTTGGATCTAGTGCGCCCGACATGCCGTTACAAGTGGTGCAGGCATAAGCCACGATCCCAAAACCCAGTTTTTCTAAATCTTTGAGTACGCCAGCTTCTTCAAGATATAACGCTGCTGCTTTAGAACCCGGTGCAAAAGAAGATTTCACCCAAGGCTTACGGACTAAACCGAGTTCATTGGCCTTACGCGCCAGCAAACCTGCCGCCACGGTATTTCGCGGGTTTGAGGTATTGGTACAAGACGTAATCGCCGCGATAATCACCGCGCCATCTGGCATTAAACCTTCAGCTTCTTGCGCACGTGCAGCCTCTAGATCACCGGCAATGCCTTTTTCTTTTAAGTCAGATGTCGAGACACGAGCATGTGGATTGGATGGGCCAGCAATGTTACGGGTTACTGTTGAAAGATCAAAACGCAATACACGTGGATATTCTGCCTGAGTCATATCCGATGCCCACAGACCAATCTCTTTGGCATAAGTTTCAACCAGTTTGACTTGCTCTGCTTCACGACCAGTCAAAGTCAGATAATCAATGGTGTTCTGATCGATATAGAACATCGCAGCGGTTGCACCGTATTCCGGAGTCATGTTGGAAATCGTGGCACGATCACCCACTGACATGCTGTCGGCACCTTCACCGAAGAATTCTAAGTATGCCCCGACCACACGTTCTTTACGCAGGAATTCTGTCAGTGCGAGCACAATATCGGTTGCGGTAATGCCCGGCTGACGCTGACCAACAAACTCCACCCCAATAATATCTGGCAGACGCATCCAAGACGCACGCCCCAGCATCACGTTTTCGGCTTCGAGTCCACCAACACCAATCGAGATCACACCAAGCGCATCAGTATGTGGGGTATGTGAATCTGTACCGACACAGGTGTCCGGGAATGCCAGGCCATCACGGTTTTGAATCACCGGAGACATTTTCTCCAGGTTGATCTGGTGCATGATGCCATTACCGGCAGGAATCACATCGACATTTTCAAACGCGGTTTTGGTCCATTCAATAAAATGAAAACGGTCTTCATTACGACGGTCTTCAATCGCGCGGTTTTTCTCAAAAGCATCCGGATCAAAACCACCAAATTCCACTGCCAATGAATGATCGACAATCAGCTGGGTCGGTACCACTGGATTGACTTTAGCCGGGTCACCGCCCTGTTCTGCAATTGCATCACGTAAGCCGGCAAGATCGACCAAAGCCGTTTGTCCCAAGATGTCGTGACAGACCACACGTGCCGGATACCATGGAAAATCATGTTCCTGTTTACGCTCAATCAGCTGTCGCAAAGACTGTTCTAAAATGGCAGGATCACAACGACGAACCAGCTGCTCAGCAAGCACTTTGGAGGTATAAGGAAGTTTGGCATATGCGCCTGGCTGAATATCTTCTACGGCCTGACGCACGTCATAATATTCCAGCTGGGTGGATTGCAGCGGTTTACGGTAGTTGTTGTTCATAGCTTGCCTGCCCTCGTTTATTACTCTTTTTTGCACATCAAAATTTATTGATGACTTGTTTTTAATCAAGGCATTGTACGCTGCCGAAAGTCCATTTCCCAAATCTTATAATTTTCAATAGTTTAATTATAGAAATCGGTCTATTTTAATAAATTTGTTATCTGGCCTTTAGAATTTTGGCTCTAAACTTCTATTTTTTTGAAAAATCGTAGAAAATTCATCTCATTCTTTAGTATGAGACACTCACAACAGCATAAAAAACAATCAACATATAGGCGCAATAAACAGGCTTTATTCATATTCATGCAACTTTTATGAGCTGTATTTTAAGCAGCGAATAGACCCTATAACCGATTAAAAGCCAACTATTAAAAGCCAAATAAGTCTCTTCTCTTACATTTAGGTCTTTATATGCAAGCGGCTTGTTGATAAAAACTGGATATTAAGCATATCTTCAAAACATCCTTATACAATAATTCCGAAAATCATCGTATTTCAGCGATAGAACCATTTAAAAGCTGTGTCCTGATTCAATTCCATAATTTTCGTAAGACTTTCTTACAAATTTTACAACTATTTTAATATGTATAAATATTATCGAATAATTAAAGATTTACATAAAAATTAGCACATTCAACACCAAAGAAAAAATACTTTAGACATACCGTTTATCTGCCTCCCCCTAATTTGGTGATAACAGTTTTTCTCTCAATTAAGTAAATCTAAACAGTAATTACTTCACAACAACAATACTCATCACAAAAGTAGATAAAGGTGATTACGATGTTACAGCTTGCGATTATCGGTGTCATAGCAGCGGTCATAGCCGTACTGGCATCAAACTGGAATGGAGCTAAAAATCCTCCTAACCCCTATAACCCTTCAAATCCAAATAATCCTCCTAACCCCTATAACCCAAACAACCCGACTCAGCCACCACCTGCCCCAACTGCACCGGATTCTCTGATCAGTAATCCGCCATTGCTACAGAAAAATGCCAAAGGCAAATACGAACTGATCATCGCGTATAAAACGGATAAGTTGTATAACCCCAGAAAAGGAACATGGGATCAACTGGTGCTCCGTGGCTATGTGACCAAGCCCAGTTTATTTAATAAGAAAAAAGCAGGTGAATATGTCGAAGACCGGCTGGTCGGGCCCCAGATTCGGGTCAAACAGGGAGAAACCTTTTCTGTGCATTTGAATAACCAACTGCCCACGGAGTCCACAGCAACCTGCCCAGAACATATTCTCGATGCGAATGACCCACATTGTTTTAATACCACCAATCTGCACACTCATGGCCTCTGGGTCAGCCCGCAAGGCAATAGCGACAATGTTTTCCTGAAGTTCAAACCACAGGAAAAATTTGACTATCAATTCAAAATGGAACCAAATCATCCTGCGGGTACTTACTGGTATCACGCTCATCTACATGGTTCAACGGCTATTCAGGTCTCTAGCGGCATGGCTGGCCCATTAATCGTAGAAGGCAACCGTATTCCTCAAGTCAGGAATGGCAAAATCACATCGACGGGAGACATGGATATTCTGTGGAAAGATAAAGGCAAGAACAGCTATTCTAATGAAAATATCCTCCTGTTTCAGCAAATTCAGTATCGATGCACTCACCCGGCAGGTACAACCAATCTCAATAATTGTGATGCTGGTGAAGTCGGTATGCTGGAAGATTATCAAGGCCTGAATGCCTTTAATTCATGGGGAGCAAATCATTATTACACCTCGATTAATGGTAAAGTACATGGCGAGATTCAAGTTGAGCAAAACCAGTTTAAGCGCTGGCGTATGATTCATGGTGGTGTTCGCGACACCCTTGGTCTTATTATTAAGGAACTGCCAAAATCACAAAAATTTACCGCTGAACAAACCATTAAAGCTTGTTCTGAATTTCAGGAAGAAGACAAAAAAGCAGATTTTGATCAGCTCACCAGCTTGCCGGTCTATACCATTGCTCAGGATGGTTTAACCATGGATCATGTGCAGACACGTAGAATCTCGATATTTCAACCCGGTTACCGTCACGATGCGATGGTCGCCTTCCCAAGCACGAATAGATACTGTATTTTTGACACCAACTTGAACATTGATGATGAAATCAATACCATCCCTACATCCGGACAAATTACCCCTCAACTCGCTCCGGGTAATACGTTAAATGCCCAACTACTGGGATGGGTGAATGTCAAAGCGAGTAAATTAAAAGCGCAAACGCCAGCCCAGTTTTTACAAACTCAGGCACAGAAAATTGGCTTAAACAAAGAAATTCAGACCCAGCTCTCACAGTTAAAGCTTTCTGCCTTTATCGACCATCCATCGCTGATGACCACTGAAATTGAAAATCGCTTAAAAAACCGTCCACCACAACGCTCAACCTTCGATGCCAGCTTTGGTCCAAATGGTAAGTTTGGCTACCGTTACAGTGATATTGAGGGAATCTATAGTTTTGGTGACCTCTTTACTGGCGCGGATGCAGTAGAAGGTGCATATGTACGGAAACTGGAATTTGGGCAAATTGATGAATGGATTCTTAGCAGTAATAACCTGAATCATCCTTATCATATCCATGTGAACCCCTTCCAGATTGTAAAAGTACTGGATCCAACGGGTAAGGATGTCAGCGATATTCCGCTGGCAGTAGATCCAAATCCTAATCTGGAAGATATTCAATACCGCGGCTTAAAAGGACAGTTTAAAGATACAATCTTTGTTAAACAGGGGTATCAGGTAATTGTCCGCAGCCATTACAAGAAATTTGAAGGTGATTTTGTACAGCATTGTCATATTCTCGATCATGAAGATCAGGGCATGATGGAATATGTTCGGATTTGTGGCGGTAAATTCCCTTGTGATTCGCCATTACCGGCTAGCCATCACCACTAAATATTATCATTCCATAAAAGCCGATGATTTAGATTGTTGGCTTTTTTGTTTGCCTCTATTTGATGCTTGCTGCACAATAACTGCATTGATTTATAGTATTCAAACTGGGGCTTATCATGGCAACGTCTCCTGCTTTTACATTGTTTAGTCTGAATGGTGTTGATGCACAAAAATTCCTTCAAGGTCAGGTGACTTTGAATACTGAAACATTGGCTGAAAACCAGACACGTTATACCGCGATCTGTAGCTTGAAAGGCCGTATTCAATTTGGCTTATGGCTTAAAAAGCTCAGTCCGGAAAGCTTTGAAATTGTAAGTACTGACGATCAGGCCACTGAACTGGCGAATCATATTAAAAAATTTGGTGCCTTTTCAAAAATGAAACTGGAACTGGTCGGTGCGGTTTATCCTGTGATCAATGATATTCATACTGACTTTGTTGCGACTGAAACCGATGTGGCGACCTGGGAGCAGCAAGCCATTGAATCAGGTCAGGCCTGGATTCAGGCGGCCACTGCGACCCTGTTTCAACCACAGGAATTGCGCTTACATCAACGTGAAAGCATTCACTATGACAAAGGTTGTTACTTAGGTCAGGAAGTCATTGCACGCTTATGGTTTAAAGCCAAGCCAAAACATTGGCTGCATCTGATTCAAGCGACGGGTGAAGCACCTGTAGTCGGCACTCAGCTCAACAACAATGTTGAAGTCGTGAATAGCATCAGTCTGAAGGATGGCTATAAAGCCTTGGTCGTAGCCAAACCTGACGCATTGGCCGAGTTGGGTCTAGAGGTTCTGAAACTTCCTGAAGCTTTGAGCGGTGATGTAGCACGTCCGCAATAATTCCGGTTTAGGCCCTAAAAAAGCCAAGACTTAACTCTTGGCTTTTTTTGTTTTAGAAACCATGAAACAGCTTATTCATATCTTTCACCACATAATCTTTGAAGTGATAAGCACGAGCATGTTTGGCATCAAATTTTGTGGTTAATTCACCTTTTTGAAAGGTGTAGACCCGGTCTTCCTGACTAATCAAAAATTCTGCACCGAGCTTCATCAGCAGTGCGTCAATCTTGTCTTCATCCGCAATCGTGTCATCTACGTTAATTCTGTCATAGTGGCGTTTAATCGTTTTGACAAACATGGCTCAATCCTGGGAGGCTGATTTAAACCGAGATTTAACCAGAGAAGTTCCTTTAAGCAAAGTAATCCTTTCAATATCTGAATGATTGATAGGAAAGTTATCCAGATCAGTGATCTGGTTAAATCGGTATATCCTGATTTGATGATTTATTTTGAGTAAATCCCTTTCATAACTCAAGAAATGATAATTTTATTCATATTTAAATAGAGGTTGAACGTCCCTTCTCCCTCCGGGAGGAGGAGCATGCTGCGCAAGTCTCCGACAAGAAGATAGAATTTCATTTATAATAATTAAAAAATGATTTATGAAAGAACTCTAATGACAAATTGTATATTTACAAAGCACAAAATCCTTTTATGATGTAAGTGAAAATGATTAAAACCGCACCAAGGACTTAGGTGCCAGCAATAATAAGGTTATAGAAACCATGAAAAAGTTAATACTCGCTACCGTTCTTGCAGTTTCTGCGCAATTCACTCTGGCAAATACTGTAAAAGATCAGGCCGACCCCCAGTTTGTAAAAATTGAAGCCATGGTGAAAGCCAATAATTTCAAAGGCGCCTATGACGCTTTAAATCAATTGGCTAGTCAGGGAAATGCCCAAGCCATATATAACTTAGGCTATTTAACCCAGACCGGCCAGGGCACTGCCAAAGACGAGAAAAAAGCCATCCAGCTCTATGAACAGGCAGCCAGCAAAGGTTACCCTGTGGCCAATTATGTACTGGGCAAAAATTATGCGGCGGGTACATTAGGACTAAAGCAGGATTTAAGCAAAGCCAAACAGTATCTGGAACATGCCTCAGCAGCCAACTTTGATGATGCCAGTGTAGATCTAGCTGTGCTGTTATTTGCTGAAAATACCCCTGCCTCAAATAAAATCGGACTACAAAAGCTGCAACCATTAATCACAAAAGGTAATATGCAAGCGATTCACGCCAAAGCCTTATATGACATCAGCTCTGGTTTTAAAAACAAAGATGAAAAACCGATTCAGCAAGGTTTAAGCAGTATTCAGGATCTGGCTAAAAAAGGCTATATCCCTGCCCTGATGGCAGTCGGCAATATGTTTGCCAATGGCAGTATCATGCAGCAAAACTTGCCTGAAGCGAAAAAAATCTTTGCTGCATTGGCACAGCAAAATATTCCGCAGGCTAAAGAGTCTTTGGCAGCAGTAGACAAAATGATGGCGGAGCAGAAAAAAATACCTGCCAAAAAGAGTTAATTTGGTTTCGCCCCAATGAGAAGCGGAGCTTCGCAAGAAAGGTATCTTGCGGAGCCATACTCTCATCGCAAAACTCGTCAGCCAGCATCCACTGGTAAATTTGTCGCAAAAACAATCATTTTTAATCTTGCGGTGCAATACACCGCATTCCTCAAACAGTTGCGGCTGACTTTTCTACCTGTAAAATATAATCATGAATTTAAAAAAGAAAATGCCAATATGGGGCTTTTTATAAGGAGAGAATCAATCCTGGAATGAGCTATCCCCACCACAAGGCAATTAGGCCGCTGGTCACGATAAAACCAGTGATGGTGCTCATCAGCAGTGGTGTTAAGGCTCGATCATTTAAACCATAGGCCTGTCCCAACATACCGAAGATTGTTGGCATCGGTAAGGCAGCAATCAAAGTACCCGCATGAACCATTTCCTGACTTAAACTGGTCAATTGACTGAGGCCAAGATACATCAGCAGCGGCATCATAATGTTGTTAGAAAACACCAGATAGAAACTTTGCAGATTAACGTATTTCAGGCTCATTCCCACAATACCGCCACCAATTGCAAACAAGGCCAATGGCGATGCTGTCTGCCCGATCAAGGCAAAAACCTGATCGATATAGAGCGGAATTTTAATCTGGAAAATCGCACAGGCCATACCCAGTACGACCCCCATAAATAAGGGGTTTGTTACTAAAGTCAGCACCACACTTTTAAAAATGGAGCCAAGATTTTCCTGATGCTGTGTTCCCAGCGCAGCCATGACCAGTACCAAAGGAATCAGCAACATACTTTCAATGATGACCACCAGAGAAGTATAAGTCATGGCCTGCTGCCCGATTAACAGACTAAGCACGGCCGTACCAATAAGTCCGGTATTCGACATCGCGGCGCCCAGCGACAATACTGCACTCTGCGAATGCGTATTCTGAAAATAACGGCGCATCATCCAGAAACCGCTACCATAGAGCAGTAAAGTTACGCTGCTATACACCGCAAAGTATTCAAAATACCAGATTTCATGCAGGTCTTTAGAGGCGAGAGACTGGAAAAACAGCAGAGGCAACGCCACTTTAATGACAAAAGCACCGACTGTACCCACTTGCTCTTTGTCTAACACTTGACTTTTTACAGTCAGATAACCCAGTGCCAACAATAAAAAAATGGGCACAATGACCGCAAAAATCATAATGCAGCGTCCTCATTTGCAATGAGTGACTATTATACGACCTTCCTGCTTAGAAAAGATTGTTAAAAAGGCTCAAATAGATGGTTTAGACCATGCGGGGCACTGCGAAGATATTGGGGTGGAATCTTTAGTTTTTCTTCAAGTGCCGCAGCTGCATGCCAAGGCCAATGTGGATCGTAGAGAATCGCCCGTGCAATAGCGATAGCATCAGCCTGCCCTTTTTGCAGAATATGTTCTGCCTGTTCTGCTTCGGTAATTAAACCTACAGCAATCACCGGAATATTGACGGCTTTTTTGATGGTATCTGCAAAAGGTACTTGATAGTTCGGTTTCACATCAATGTTCTGTTTGACATGTAAACCGGCACTGGAAATATGAATATAAGCTGCACCCACCGCTTCGAGGGCTTTAGAGAGTTCAACCGAAGAATCAATATTCCAGCTATCCTCATGCTCCATCCAGTCACTTGCTGAAATACGCACTCCGATTGGATAATCTTCCGGAACTGCTGCCTTCATCGCTTGCAATACTTCCAGCGTCAGGCGAATCCGGTTTTCCAGTGAACCACCATATTTATCCTCACGTTTATTGGAAAGTGGCGACATAAACTGATGTAACAGATAACCATGTGCTGCATGTAGTTCAATCAGGTCAAAGCCTGCATCAACTGCGCGTTTGGCACTTTCTGCAAAGTTTGCAATGACCTGATCAATCTCTGCCTGATTCAGCGCTTTAGGAGGATGTTCGTCTGTCTGAAAAGGAAGATCACTGGCAGAAACAGTTTGCCAGCCATGTGCCTCATCCGGTTTAAACTGGCCTCTACCTGCCCATGGTTTATCTGTAGAGGCTTTACGTCCGGCATGTGCAAGCTGAATAGCAAATGGCATTGGCGATATAGATTTAACTTTGGCCAATAATGCTTTGATCTGGGCAGCTTGCTGATCATTCCACAATCCCAGGTCTGCATAACTGATACGACCTTCTGGTTGTACGGCAGTCGCCTCGACAATACAGAGTCCGGCGCCAGAGAGCGCATAATTCGCCCATTGCTGCTCATGCCAATACGTGATTTCACCCTCATCTGTGGCTGAATATTGACACATGGGTGCAATAATAATTTTATTGCTGAGTGATAATGAACCAAACTTTAGCGGTTGAAATAATAATGTCACGTGGCAATCCCTCTTTATTCATGTGAAGTATGATCGGGCAATAAAAAACAGGCTTTAAAAAGCCTGTTTAGTTATAACGTGAACGATCACTTTTTAGAAGATGATGCGGCTGGTTAAACCAAGTAGCAGTGCATTATCTACGTTGTTGGTTGCCCCTGGATTGACTACATATTGCAGGTTTGGACGTAGCATCAGCCACTTTGTTGCATTATAGCTATAGTTGAGTTCGATATTGTATTCTGCATCGGTATTGAAAGCTGGACGCGACTCTGCAAAGCGATTATTCACGTGCACACGGTTAACTGCCAGACCCAAAATATCATTCGGTTGACTGTCGAGCAGGCCAATATATTTCACCCCAAGCTGTTGTGAATGATCGACTTTATTGGTTACACGGTCATGCCAGGTGAAATTGGCAAATGAATGCAGGCCCTGACGCCCCTGACCTGTTGAAGTTAATTGCTGTTCGATGGCCAACCAGCCTGCAAAGGTACGATCTTCAGCTTGGCCAGTGACAATATCTTTTTGATTGATTGGATCATCCGCAGTATTGTACATCCCACCCACACGGTAGCTACCCGGCAAGTTATTGATGAGTGATTTGGGTGTCCATACAATTTCTGCTGGAATGGTCACGCCATCGGCATGCTTAGTATCCAAACTCCAGCCTTGACCTTCTTTAGCACCATTGCCATTGTCCGGATTAAACTCATAAACACCGACTTGTACTGCAAGTTCAGGGTTTAGCTGCTGCTTTATACGCGCACCCCATTGTGATACTGGCGTATTCATCCAGATATTGCCTTGCCATTTACCCATCTGCGCAGCACAAAATGCTGTACTGGCAAAGTCACAGGCCATCACATTAAAGTCCATGCCCAGACCCAAACGGCCAGCCTTAATACTCAGTCCTTGCTCTTTATAATTCTTTTCAATCGAAAGTTCACTCAGACGGCTATCCTGATTGCCACGCCCAAACGTACCTTGTGCATTGGCCATCTGTGGCGCTGATGGATCTTGCAAATCACGGATAGACGTACTTTGGCCTTGGCGCGCACTCATTGCAGCACGTACCGTGACACCGTTCCATCCTGCCAGTTTTTCCAGGTCCAGTTGAGTTCCCAACCATAACTGGGCAGAAGTTAATGGATCTGCGCCTGCATTCCGGCCACCATCCGCAAGATAGGCTGTATCAGTTAGCAGATTGGCTTCAAATTTAATCCCTTGCTGAGCCAGTTCTGTACGTTGACCATTCCAACCCCCTAGTAAATATTGACCTTGCGGATCAAATGCAGATTCTGCCTGCGCGGTTGTCATGGCAGCCATTAATGGCAATAAAGCGAAACCTAAATATTTCATGTAAAACCTAAACATTCGGAGAGAAAAACAAGCAAGGTTTTTAAAATTGCTATTAGGTGCATGAATTTACATAACTTTTCCTATAAATTCTTATTATTTTTTTTATTATTGATTAAACTTTTAGTTATGCCTTAATACAAAAAATATAATTTTATTTCAAAATAGTTAAATTATTTATATGTTTTTCAAAAACTTAGGATTTATTTATTTTTTCATTCCTTTTATTTCTTTAATTTTTGGTCTAAACATGCAAAAAAACAGCTTATTCTTTAAGCTCTTACACCTCCAATAAACATGAAATCCCCAGTCATTTTCTAATGGTTGCATCCCCATTAAGACTTGTAATCTCCGTAAATTCGCCCAATATTAGCTGCATCTCCCTCGCCTCTGATGTGTTATGCCTGAATTACCAGAAGTAGAAACCACCAAAACCAGTTTATTACCCTTGTTAGAACAACGTGTAAAACGGGTTGAAATCCGTCAGTCAAGTTTGCGCTGGCCCATTCCCGAAAATATACAAAAGCTGGTCGGGCAGAAATTACTCAACCTGTCGCGCCGTTCCAAATATATTCTGGCTGAGTTTGAGCACGACACCATGCTCTGGCATTTAGGCATGTCTGGCAGCTTTCGTTTGTGTGAAACAACTGAAGAATTACGCAAACATGATCATCTGATTATTCAGTTTGATGATATTGAATTGCGTTATCATGATCCGCGTCGTTTTGGCTGTATTTTATGGCTGGATGCGCAGTCACAAAGCAAACTGATTGATACGCTGGGACCAGAACCCCTGAGTGAAAATTTTAATTCTCAGTATTTATTTGAAAAATTGAAAAATAAAAATGTTGGCACCAAAGTTGCGATTATGGATAACCATGTGGTGGTAGGTGTCGGCAATATTTATGCAACCGAAAGTCTGTTCAATATGGGCATTCATCCAGCACAACCCGCCTCGACTTTAAGCTTGGCACAGATCGAAAAATTAGTGCTGGAAATCAAGCGCATATTAAAACAGGCCATTGATTTAGGCGGGTCGACATTACGGGATTACACCAACGCCATGGGGGAAAATGGCTATTTTCAGCAAACGCTGCTGGCCTATGGTCGTGCCGGGGAAATGTGCGTGAACTGTGAGACCACGCTTGAAAATATTAAACTGGGACAACGTGCTTCTGTGTTCTGTCCAGAATGTCAGCCTTTGAAAAAGATACAACTCCCTGTCAAAAAACTGGCAACTGTACGAGGGGAAAAGTCATGAAAACAGCCATTGTGCGTCATATTCTGGTTAAAGATAAAGAAACTGCCGAGCAGCTTAAAAAGAAGATTTTGAGTGGCGCTGACTTTAATAAAATCGCCAAACAATATTCAACCTGTAATTCTGCCAAGCGTGGCGGAGAACTGGGCGAAGTAAAAAAAGGCCAACTGGTGCCTGTCATTGATAAGCTGGTGTTTACGGCTGCTGAACGGGTCTTACATGGTCCGGTCAAAAGCCAGTTTGGTTTTCATTTGGTAGAAATTAAGTTCCGGATGGATTTTTAATCTTATAAATCTCTCCCCACCTCCCTTTAACAAAAGGGGGGATTTAGGAGGATTAAAAAAACGGCACAAGAGGCGCCGTTTTTTATTTGTGTCAGAACGCTTATGCTTCAGGACGTTTTTTCAATTCATCACGAATTTCACGCAATAATTCGATATCTTCAGGGGTGGCTTCAGGTGCAGGTGCTTCTTCTGCCTGTTTACGACGAAGTTTATTCATCATTTTCACCAGTAAGAATACCACCCATGCCAACAACAGGAAATTAATCAGAATCGTTAGGAAGTTACCATAAGCAAATACATTCAGGCCTTCAGCCTGTGCATTTGTCAAAGAAGTGACATTATTAGGATTATCACCCAGTACCAGGAACCAGTTAGAATAGTCAACATCACCACCTAAAATCCAGCTAACGATTGGCATGATGATATCTTTTACAAAAGAATCAATAATTTTACCAAATGCTCCACCAATAATAACACCGACCGCGAGGTCCATCACATTGCCTTTGACAGCAAACTCTTTAAATTCTTGAATAATACTCATTTTTTCTCCAATAATTCATTTTAAAGTTTGTGATGAATTATACATTAATTATAAGTGATTTCATTTTCACATAAGGTGATGTTTTTTATAAGATTTATCGTTCTAGTTAAAATTTTAATACAAAAAAAGCCGCAATCTTTGAAAAGATTGCGGCTTTAGGAATCTTAGATCAATAATCTACAGATTATTTACCTGAACGGTTACGTTTACGTTCGTTTTCAGTCAAATAACGCTTACGGATACGGATTGACTTCGGTGTTACTTCAACTAGTTCGTCATCTTCAATGAATTCAAGCGCTTGTTCAAGCGTATATTCAACTGCAGGAACAAGTGTTAATGCTTCATCAGTACCAGATGCACGTACGTTGGTTAACTGTTTTGCCTTAGTCGGGTTCACAGTCATGTCGTCAGAACGTGAGTTAATACCAATAATCATACCTTCGTAAACTTCTAACTGAGGCTTAGCGAATAGACGACCACGGTCTTGTAATGTGAACAATGCATAGCCCAGGCAAGTACCTTGAACCATAGAGATCAACACACCGTTTTGACGTTTCGCAACTTGGCCTTGTTTCATTGGACCATAATGCGAGAAGCTTGATGTCATGATACCCGTACCTGAAGTCATCGTCATGAATTCAGAACGGAAACCGATCAGGCCACGTGAAGGAACAGTTGCTTCAATACGGATACGGCCTTTACCGTCAACTTCCATATTGGTCATCTCGCCTTTACGGCTGCCCATTTGCTCCATTACAGAACCTTGGTGCTGTTCTTCAACGTCAAACGTCACGTTTTCGTACGGTTCTTGCATTTGACCGTCAATTTCTTTCAAGATGACTTGCGGACGAGATACACCCATCTCGAAGCCTTCACGGCGCATGTTCTCAATTAAAACTGAAAGGTGAAGTTCACCACGGCCAGACACTTTGAAACGGTCAGGACTGTCAGTGTCTTCAACACGTAATGCGACGTTGTGGATCAATTCGCGATCTAGACGCTCACGAATGTTACGTGAAGTTACGAATTTACCTTCTTTACCAGCAAACGGTGAGTTGTTTACCTGGAATGTCATTGTGACTGTAGGTTCATCTACAGAAAGCGGTGGAAGCGCTTCAACAGCTTTCGGATCACAAATCGTGTCAGAAATGTTCAATGCATCAATACCCGTTACGCAAACGATATCACCTGCATTGGCTTCTTCGATGTCCACACGGTCTAAACCATGATAACCCATGATTTTTAAGATACGACCGTTACGTGTTTTGCCTTCTTTATCGATTACAGTCACTTGTGTGTTCAATTTAACTGAACCACGTTGAATACGACCAACACCGATAACGCCTACGAAGCTGTTATAGTCAAGTGAAGACACTTGCATTTGGAATGGACCATCAACGTCAACTGCTGGCGGTTCAACGATGTCTACAATTGTTTGGAACAATGGCGTCATGTCGTCAGCAAGTTCTTCTGGAGAAGGACCCGCCACACCACGAAGACCAGATGCATAAACGACCGGGAAGTCTAACTGTTCGTCAGAACCACCCAAGTTATCGAACAAATCGAATACCTGGTCAATCACCCAGTCTGGACGTGCGCTTGGCTTATCAACTTTGTTAATAATTACGATTGGCTTCAAACCACGTGCGAACGCTTTTTGCGTTACGAAACGTGTTTGTGGCATCGGGCCTTCTTGTGAATCGACAAGAAGAAGTACGCAGTCAACCATCGACATTACACGTTCAACTTCACCACCGAAGTCGGCGTGTCCCGGGGTGTCCACGATGTTAATGCGATATTCAGTATTGGTACGTGCATCCGTCCATTTAATTGCAGTGTTTTTTGCAAGAATGGTAATACCACGTTCACTTTCGATAGCGCCAGAATCCATGACACGCTCAATCTCACCCGCGCGATCACCGAGAGCACCTGATTGTTGCAAAAGTTTGTCTACAAGAGTGGTTTTACCATGATCGACGTGCGCAATAATGGCGATGTTACGGAGAGTTTTAATATCTGACATGTAAATTCAATGCGTATGTAATTTGAGGGCAAATTATACAGAAAAATACAAAACTTTTATAGTCACTGTTACCACACTCCTCAACTTTTTTTAAGGAGATGGGCTTTTTTTGATTTTGTAAAGGCGTGTAACTCGATTAGAATAGCGCCACCCTGCCTTAATTTGCATTGACACATGTCTGATTTTAATCAATCTCCTCCTCCTAAAGATCAACTCGACCTGGTATATGGTCTGGATGATCGTCCAAAACCATTTATTGCTTTTTTAGCTGCATTCCAACATTTATTGGCAATTATTGTCCCGATCGTGACCCCTGGCTTGCTAATTTGTCTGGCACTGGGGGTATCCAAAGAAGACACCAACATGATTTTGTCCATGTCCCTGGTGATCTCAGGTATCGCGACTTTTTTACAGTCTAAAAAAGTCGGACCTTTTGGTGCCGGTCTGTTGATTGTTCAGGGAACCAGCTTTAACTTTATCGGCCCAATTATTGGTATTGGTTCAGCCATGGTTGCTGCCGGTACGCCAGTTGAGTCAGTCATGGCAGCAATTTTTGGTGTGGTGATTGCAGGTGCATTTATTGAAATGGGCGTGTCCCAGATTCTGCCTTGGATAAAAAAACTGATTACCCCTTTGGTGACCGGGATTGTCGTCCTTCTGATTGGTTTAACCTTAATTAAAGAAGGTCTAATCAGTATGGGCGGTGGTTATCAGGCCATGAGCGATAAAACTTTTGCCAATGCAGACAACCTGATCATGTCCTGCACAGTCTTGGCGCTGATCATTATCCTGAACCGTATCCGGATTACCTGGGTAAAAAGTTCTGCCATTTTGATTGCTTTGGTTTGTGGTTATATCCTGGCCGGCTTTATGGGCCATCTGGATTTTTCTGGCTTAAAAGATGCCCCACTGGTACAGATTCCAACTCCAATGCATTTCGGTTTAAGCTTCTCCTGGAGCCTGTTTATTCCGATGGCATTCATTTATCTGGTGACCTCTTTAGAAGCGATTGGCGATATCACGGCGACCTCAAAGCTTTCTAACCAGCCAGTCGATGGGCCAAAATGGATGCAACGCATTAAAGGCGGTGTATTGGTTAACGGTGCCAATTCATTCCTTGCCGGTATTTTTAACACCTTCCCAAGTTCGGTATTTGCACAAAATAACGGTGTGATTCAGTTGACGGGTGTAGCGAGCCGTTATGTCGGCATCTGGATTGCTGCTTTACTGATCATTCTGGGTTTGCTGCCTGCGGTTGCCGGGATTATCCAGGCGGTTCCGCAAGCGGTACTGGGTGGTGCAGTGATGGTGATGTTTGGTGCAGTAGCAGCTTCCGGCATTAATATTCTGTCTGGCGTACATCTGGATCGCCGTGCCCTGCTGATTATTGCGATTTCACTGGCACTGGGTTTAGGTGTTGCACAAGTTCCACAAATTCTTGAGCATCTTCCTGAGTTATTCCGTAATATCTTTAGCTCAGGCGTTGCCACTGGCGGTATTGCTGCCCTTATTCTGAATGTTGTACTTCCTGAAACAAAGAAGTAATTTCATGTCCAAAGAACACTGTCTAGGTCAGACTTAGGCAGTGTTCTTTATATTGGAGAGATACCTATGGATCCTAAAAGCGAAGTTTTATTAAGACAATATGATTTTTTGTCGGGTCGCATCTTACTCATTAATGCACCGACAGATGATCTACTCGCTGAATTCGATGCCTCTATCAATCCCGCTGTCTGGACATGGAATTTTAATGATTTTCAATATTTCCAGTCGCAACAAGCAGATGTCCACTTTGGCGCAGAGATGCCTGAAGCTGAGTTTGATCAGGCGGTTATTTTTGTACCCAAGTCTAAAGAACTGCTCAATTATTTACTGCATAATGTGGCAGCACAACTTAAACCGGGCAGCAGTATTTTCCTGGTTGGTGAAAAGAAAGGCGGGATAGAGCGTGCAGCCAAACAGTTGCAGCCTTATGGTAAAACCCTCAAACTGGATAGCGCACGTCATTGCCAGCTTTGGCAACTGGTTCTAGACCACACGGTCGAGAAAAAATCACTTGCAGACTGGGCACAGCGTTATAGCGTCTCGACCCCGAATGGTGACCTGAATATTTGTGCCCTGCCGGGCGTGTTTAGTCAAAACCGTTTAGATATTGGGACTGCCACCTTATTACCTTATTTGTCACAAGTTACCTCGGGTAAAATCGCTGACTTTGGTTGTGGCGCAGGTGTGATTAGTGCGTATCTGGCAAAGTTGAATCCGAAAAACCGGATTTTCGCCATGGATGTGGATGCCTTTGCGCTGGCCTCCACCCAAATGACCTTTGATGAAAACCAGCTTAGCCCTGAACAGATCGAAATTAAAGCGGTCACTGGCATTGCTGATGCACCCTTGTTCTTGCATGCCATTGTCAGTAATCCGCCTTTTCATATGGGAATCGAGACCGATTACACGGCCAGCGAAACCTTGTGTAAAACTTCGCGTCGTCATTTAAAATCAGGTGGCGAGCTTTGGATCGTGGCCAACCGTTTCTTAAACTACCCGACCCTGATTGAACAAAACTTTGGTCGCTGCACAGTGAAAGCGGATCAACAAGGCTTTAAAGTGCTGTTCGCTAGCACACAAAAAAATGTTAAGGAATCGTGATGAGCGAAACGCAAAATACGATGCAGCTGCAGCGTAAGCTGGGTGCTCGTCATCTGAATATGATCGCCATTGGCGGATCCATCGGTACAGGTCTATTCCTGGCCTCGGGTGCGACCATTGCCAATGCCGGGCCAGGCGGAGCACTACTTGCTTATGCACTGATTGGTGTCATGATTTATTTCTTGATGACCAGTTTGGGCGAACTCGCTACGCATAATCCTACCTCGGGTGCATTTTTCACTTATGGCACTAAATATGTCGAGGGCGGTTTTGGTTTCGCTTTGGGCTGGAACTACTGGTACAACTGGGCCATTACCGTAGCTTTTGAGCTGGTTGCCGTTCAGTTCATCATGAAATTCTGGTTTCCCGATATTCCTGGTGTTTATTGGAGTGCAATTTTCCTGGCCATTATTTTTGGGATTAATGCCCTGACAGTTAAAGGCTTTGGTGAATCTGAATTCTTCTTCTCTCTGGTGAAAGTTGTCGCGATTATTGCCTTTATCATTATCGGTATCTGGATGATCGTGAAGATTATGCTGACCCCAGGCGCAGAAGCATTTGCCAACTGGAGTATTGGTGACGCACCTTTTGTCGGTGGTTTCCAAGCCTTAATTGGCGTGGCGATGATTGCCGGATTCTCCTTTCAGGGAACCGAAATGGTCGGGGTGGCTGCGGGCGAATCGAAAGATCCAAAGAAAACCATTCCGGTGGCAATCAAGCAGATTTTCTGGCGTATCCTGTTATTTTATATCGTGTGTATTTTCATTATCGGCACATTAATTGCCTACAATGACCCACGCTTATTACAGGCGGCTGCGACCGACAATATTGCGCTTTCTCCTTTTACCCTGCTCTATGAAAAGGCCGGCTTTGCCTTTGCTGCGAGCATTATGAATGCGGTGATTTTGACAGCCATTCTGTCTGCGGGTAACTCAGGCATGTATTCATCTACACGCATGCTATTTGATATGGCACGTAAAGGTAGTGCGCCAAAACTGTTTGGCCGTCTGGATCCACGTGGTGTACCGATGAATGCCCTGTATGCCACCACTGCGATCGCAGCACTGTGTTTCCTGACCACCTTCTTCGGTGAACAGGAAGTCTTTAACTGGCTACTCAATATGTCGGGCATGTGCGGCTTTATTGTCTGGCTCGGGATTGCGATTTCACACTATCGCTTCCGCAAAGGTTACTTGGCTCAAGGCTACAAACTGGAAGATCTGGCTTATCGCGCCAAGTTCTTCCCCTTTGCTCCTTGGTTTGCTTTTATTCTCTGTGCGATTGTCGTCCTTGGTCAAAACTATCAGGATGTTCTGGCAGGTCAATGGATGGGGGTTCTCTCGACCTATATCAGTATTCCATTGTTCTTGGCAATCTGGTTCGGATACAAATGGAAGAAAAAATCCAAACTGGTGTCTTATCAAGAGATGGATGTACAACCTATGAAACTTGATCAGGAATAAACCATCATAAATTAAAAAATCAGTCTACGGGCTGATTTTTTAATTTCTTAGATTAGTTATGCCGCATGACAAAATTACGGTCATCAATCACAATCACTTGCTGACAGATCCCCTCTGCCTGACGCTGCTGCTCGAATACATCTGCCGGCATCGCATCAAAACTGTCAAAGAAACTGATCTCATGTTCATCTATTGCATAGATCAATGAATGATTACCGACCCCTTCTAAGGTATCGTAGAAAACAATCACGAAACGGCCTGCTTCCACCTGCTGCTGGATTTCTGCATAAGAGATCACACGCTCTTCAACAGGTATTTTAAGTGTCTGTGCTTGTTGATAAAAATCAAGCTCGACTGGCTGTTTATCTGCATCATATTCGCTAAAAAAAGCAACATCCAGTCCCAGCGTCTGCAAAGCCACTGCAAGGGCAATAGTTGAAGTTCCCATTTCCGGATTGTGACGACAGAGCTGAACCAAGTCCGGAATATGCAGGTCAATTCCATAATGATGGAAAATCATCCAGATCGAGAAAATTCCACTATTGGCTTCCAGATTCTGTAAATCTTCAGGAATTTCAACACCCATGTTATCACTCAATTACATCTTTAATGACTCAGTGTAGTCAAAATTCAAATATAAAAAAAGCGGCTCATAGGAGCCGCTTTTTTTTAACAATTCAATAATTAATTATTGAGCTTGTTGTTGACCTTCAACTAGTACAGTACGGCTACCAGTGATCGTCGCGAATACACGACGGTTCATAGCACGACCTTCTTTAGTGTTGTTGTCAGCAATCGGTTGATCCCAAGCGAAACCTTGAGTAGACAAGCGAGATGCATCTACGTTGTATTCATTCACAAGTGAAGATTTAACAGAGTTAGCACGAGCCAGAGACAAACGTTCGTTTAGTGCACGTGGACCAGTGTTATCAGTGTGACCTTCGATGCGAGCAGTAGCGTTTGGATATTCAACTAGCTTCTCAGCAACTTTCGCGATTTCAGGTTTGTATTGATCTTTGATGTTTGATTTGTTGGTATCAAAGAACACACGAAGTTCCATGTTCAGGTCTTCAGTCAACTCTTGTGGAGCTGGAGCAACCGGAGTTACAGGCTCAACTGGAGCAACTTCTACTACTGGAGCAGCTGGTTTCAGACGGCCACCTAGAACTACGTTAAGACCAGCAAGCGCTGTATAGTTCCAGAATTTTTCGTCAAAGTGGTAAGTACCACGAGCTTCAGTACGTAGTGCCAAGGCATCGTTGATGTGCCAGAATGCACCGACACCTGCGTTACCTAGAGTACCTTCTTCTTCATTACCACGAGTACCGCGATCTACACCTTCAAATTCGTATTTGTAGTGACCCGCACCCAAAAGCATATATGGCTTTACTTTGCTGTCATAGTTACCAGTGAATACATCAGAAGTTGCATAGAAGTTACCTGCAATATTCTGACCTTTGTATTCTGCACCAGGAGCTGCATAATCTACATCGCCTTTAACCTGGCTATATTCAGCTTCAAAACCTAACCATGGAGTTAATTCAACACCAATCGCAGCACCAACGAATAAATCGTCTTGCATTTCACCTTGATTAGAAACTAATAACTCACCATCGTTACCGCCATTGTTGTGCTGAGTGTCTTGGAATGTATAACCTAACATCAACGGAGTAACAGTTACGCCTGCATTTGCAGCAGCAAAAGGTGCAGCTACAAGCATAGCTAAAGCAATACGACTCATTTTCATGGATTTATCCTCCAGAGATAACAATTGTTGTTCAAGCTCAAGCCCGTAATAGGCCATCCTGAGATAGGCTTTTTATTACCCCAGTTTTATTCTTAAGCTATTCACATGGCATCATACAAACACTTTATTATTTTTCCAAGTGCTTGATTAATTTAATCAAGTAAATTATTGACAAAATTACTTACAATTTCCGTTGTAATTCAGTAATTTTTTACTCAATTTTTTATTCTGAATGACCTATTGTGATTGCCAATTATTTTTTAATCGCTTTCTTGAAATTTGAGCAACAACCAAATTACACACTCAACAAAGCATAAAAAACGCATAATTAATAACATGTTTCTTATAAAAATAATATATAAATCAGGTAACTCTATGTATAAAAAAATAACAAGAGCGTTCACTATTGTTGAGTTAATTATCTGTATTGCAGTGATTGCAATTTTAGCCAGTATTGCTTTACCTTACTTTCATGAGTATCGTTCCAAACAGGAAGCCAAACAGATTCCTATCAAATTATCTGCGCTTAACCGTTATGCACGTAGTCAGGCTGCCGTGTTTCACCAGAATATTGTGATCTGTCCCAGTCAGGATTCACTCAGCTGTCACCCCAATCAATGGAATAAAAATATACTGGTCTTTATTGATAAAAATAAAAACCGGCAAGTCGATGCAGGCGAACAAATTTTACACATTGATGCTCTAAATCTTAAATATGGCAACCTGAGTTGGCGAGGCGCATTAAGTTCACCAAGTGTCACTTATCAGGCACATACCGCCCTTCCGATTGGTTCGAATGGTAGTTTCTATTATTGTTCTGCTCAACTTTCCAGCCAGCAGCGTATTGTACTGAGTAAAATGGGACATATCCGGGTAGAAAGTCTCCCTTCTTGCTAACAGAACTATGCAGTTTATGATTGACTGCGATTAGCGCTTCAATCCTGAGTTTTTTTCAATATACTGCTTATGTTTGAAAAATTGATTAAAACTCATACGGAGATATAACAATGACTGATATCGTAATTGTCAATGGTGCACGCACAGCCATGGGTGGCTTTCAGGGTAGCCTTGCCAGTGTAACTGCACCTGAACTGGGTGCGGCTTCAATAAAAGAAGCGATTGCTCGCGCAGGCTTACAAGCAGCAGATATTGAAGAAGTCATTATGGGTTGTGTCCTTCCTGCGGGTTTGAAACAAGGTCCTGCCCGTCAAGCGATGCGTCAAGCCGGCCTTCTGGATTCAACGGGTGCTGTGACCATTAACAAACTCTGTGGTTCTGGCATGAAAGCGGTGATGCAAGCAGCCGATATGATTAAAGCCGGTTCTGCAAATATTGTGGTTGCAGGGGGGATGGAATCAATGACCAACGCGCCTTATGTATTGCCGAAAGCGCGCGGCGGCTTCCGCATGGGACATGGCGAAATTAAAGATCATATGTTCCTAGATGGTCTTGAAGATGCTGAGACAGGTCGTTTGATGGGTTCATTTGCCCAAGATATGGCAAATACCAAAGGCTATACTCGCGAACAGATGGATGATTTCGCCATTCGCTCATTGAAACGTGCACAAACTGCTGTGAATGAAGGCTATTTTTCTGATGAAATCGTAGCAGTTACGGTAAAAACACGCAAAGGTGATGTGGTTGTTGATAAAGATGAACAACCCTTCAATGCCAATATTGATAAAATTCCAACCCTGCGTCCAGCCTTTGCCAAAGACGGCACCATTACCGCTGCCAATGCCAGCTCAATTTCTGATGGTGCATCAGCTCTGGTGATTAGCTCAGCGGATCATGCCGCAGCAAAAGGTTTAAATCCTTTGGCCAAAATTGTTGCCTATGCTTCAAATTCACAGCATCCTTCTGAATTTACCATAGCGCCAGTGGGTGCAATTCAAAAGGTTCTCGATAAAGCAGGTTGGAATGCTCAAGATGTCGACCTCTGGGAAATCAATGAAGCCTTTGCCATGGTGACCATGTGTCCAATGGATGAATTCAAGCTTGATCCTGAAAAAGTCAATATTAATGGCGGTGCCTGTGCCCTGGGTCATCCTGTCGGTTCAACCGGTTCACGTATTATCCTGACTTTGATTCATGCGCTGAAACGTACCGGTGGTAAACGTGGTATTGCTGCACTTTGTATCGGTGGCGGTGAAGCGACTGCTGTGGCGATTGAGTTGCTTTAATTAAAAGCCTCCCTTTTAAAAAAGAGATTTAGAGGGATTTTATAAATCCTTCCCTCTTGCGGAACATCGTTCCTCATCCTTTAATAAAGGAGGGGGAATTTTAGAAATCAAAAAGCCTCCAATTGGAGGCTTTTTATCGTCAAATATTCAAAGCTGTACTTTAAATGATAAGACTTAAAGAATTTCTTTACGAAGTTGCTCAGGTGATTTCATTGACAACAAGCCCGGTGCCACATCAAATGCTGTTTTTGCACCATACTGCTGCATTTGATTTAAACGATAAGTTGCACGTGCATAAGCAACTAAAACGCTGGCTGTAAATTCTGGATTACTTTCTAGTTTTAATGAAAACTCAAGCACTTGTTTATGTGCATCACTGGTGTTTCCACTACGAATCACAAAACCACCATGCGGCATACGCTGGTGATCTTGTGCTAAAGTTGCTTCATCAATGAAATTCACAGTCGTGTCATAGTCGGCAAAATAATCCGGCATGGTCACAATCGCTTGCTTAACTGCTTCTGCATCTGCACCCTCTGCAAGCACCACATAACACTCACGGGTATGTTTTTCTTTGGTCGTTAATACTGGACGAACACCACTACGTACTTTCTCAATTGCTTCTGTTGAAGGAATGGTATATTGCACCCCTGCTTTCACACCTTCTACACGACGAATGGCATCTGAATGACCCTGGCTTAAGCCTTTGCCCCAGAAAGTATAGGTTTCACCGTCTGGCAGTAAAGCTTCACCAAATAAGCGATTGATCGAGAACATGCCTGGATCCCAACCAATGGAGATCATCGCAGTTTTCTTGCTGGCTGTTGCAGGTGCATCGACCGCTGCATAATATTCAGGAATACGTGCGTGGGTGTCAAAACTATCGACAATATTAAACTGGCTGGCCAAGATCGGACCTTGTTGCGGTAAGTCGTCTTTTGAACCGCCACATAAAATCAGCACATCAATTTTATCTTGGAAATCTGTCAGTGAGTCCATATGGAACACTTGGGTTGCTGCGAAACAAGGAGATACCGTTTCAGGCGCACGACGGGTAAAAATACCCACAAGTTGTAAATCTGGATTCTTTTGAATGGCGGTTTCAACGCCACGACCCAAGTTGCCATAACCAGCAATACCAATACGGATAGAATTTTGCATAAAGACAAGTCACTTCATCATGAAAAAATTAAAAAAATAAATCAGATGACGATCCCATTAAAATCGCCCTCTTGATTGATTTTGCATACTCGAAAATTAGCACTCTGCTCGCGTTACTCTCAGCATAAAGATACTTATGCTACAGCAATTCGCAGCAATTTAAAGCATTCAGGATAGTATAGAAACAATCATATCTATCGTCCAAAGCAAACAAAAAGCCTGCATTGCAGGCTTTTTGTTTATAAGAAAAACAGACTTATTTACAGACAAGCTTTTTAACTTTCAGGTTAGGCACCTGTTTGATAATTTGCCTGATTCACCGCGGTCGATGCTTGGTACGGATTTTTAAAATCATTTAAACCGGCAGCCGCCTCCTGAATGTCTTTACCTTCTTTAATCACGAAAGTATCGAAACCAGAACGCTTCATGTAGTTCAACACATCTTTGAATACATCACCAGTGGCACGAAGTTCGCCTTGGAAACCTTGACGGCGTAAAAGTGCCGCAAATGAATAGCCACGGCCATCATTAAAACCGGCGAATTCAATAAAGATTGCATCTAATTGAGCTAGCGGAAATTCATTGCTTTCAGGTGAAGCATCAACGGTTAAGTACAATGCTTTTTTACCTGAAACATGGCGAAGCTGATCTAACTGATCTACCGTCAGAACCACATCACCTTGTGGTAAAACACCCTCTTCACCGATGAGCTGGTAAGTATTTTCTGTCACTGTGCCATCTTTAGAGAGCACTGCGAGTGCGGTATTAAGCATATGCACGCTCCTTGAATGGTTGGATGCCAACACGGCGATAAGTATCGATAAACTCTTCAGCGTCCTGACGTAGATCAAGATAGGTATTTAGAATTTCTTCTACAATATCCGGCACCACATCTGCTGCAAATGACGGCCCAAGAATATCGCCAATTGAGGCATCATGGTCTGCATTACCGCCAAGCGTGATCTGGTAGAATTCAGCGCCTTTTTTATCAACACCCAAGATCCCGATATTACCGACATGATGATGACCACAGGCATTCATACAACCTGAGATGTTCAAGTCCAGTTTACCCAAGTTGTAAATGGTATCCAGATCATCAAAACGGCGTGAAATCGCTTCAGAAATCGGAATCGATTTTGCATTGGCCAATGAACAGAAATCACCGCCCGGGCAGCAGATGATGTCGGTCAAGAAACCGATATGCGCGCGTGCCAGATTGTTTTGTTCAAGGGTTTGCCATACAGCAAACAAATCTTTTTGCGGCACATCGACCAGCGAGATATTTTGTTCATGCGTGGTACGTAATTCACCGAAAGTGTACTGATCGGCAAGGTCTGCAATCAGGTTCATTTCTTCAGTGCTGACATCACCCGGTGCAATGCCGGCACGTTTCAGTGAAATCGTCACAATACGATAACCTTTCACTTTATGGGCATTGGTATTGATATTGAACCACTGTTTGAATTTTGGATATTGCGCAAACAATTCAGTAAAATCTTCATCTGCATAATCTTGATAATCAAATGGGGTGAAGTTTTCATCCATTTTTGCCAAGGTGTCTGCATCGATTTTCAAAGTCTTAACAGTATGCGCAAATTCAGCTTCAACTTTCTCAGCAAATACCGCTGGCGTTAAAGCTTTGACCAAAATTTTGATACGGGCTTTATATTTGTTGTCGCGACGACCATGCAAGTTATACACACGAAGCACTGCTTCAAGATAAGCAATCAAGTCTTCACGTGGCAGGAACTCACGGATAAAGCTGCCAATCACTGGAGTACGGCCAAGACCACCACCCACTTTGATTTTATAGCCCATTTCGCCGGCTTCATTACGCACAATATATACACCGATATCGTGAAATGCAGTGGCTGCACGGTCGGTTTCTTCAAGCGCAGAGACTGCAATCTTGAACTTACGTGGCAAGAAAGCAAATTCCGGATGGAAAGTTGACCATTGACGGATCAATTCACAGGTCGGACGCGGATCGGCAATTTCACCAGCCACTACACCGGCATACTGATCCGTCGTGGTATTACGGATACAGTTGCCTGAGGTCTGAATCGCATGCATTTGCACGGTCGCCAGTTCAGCCAGCATATCAGGTACGTTTTCCAGTGCCGGCCAGTTAAACTGGATGTTTTGACGGGTCGAAATATGCGCGTAACCACGGTCATATTCTTTAGCCAAATCAGCCACTTTACGCAGTTGCTTTGAATTCATCAAACCATAAGGCACTGCAATACGTAACATCGGTGCATAACGCTGTACATACAGACCATTTTGCAGACGAAGCGGACGATACTCATCTTCGGTGAGTTTACCGGCTAAATAACGTTCCGTTTGATCACGGAACTGTGCAACACGTTCATTAATCAGTTGCTGATCGAAATCAGTATATAAATACATGGCGTACAGCTGCTAGTAGTTTCTATTATATCGAACGCAAGGATAGCGAGATTAAACCTATCAATAAAATGCTTTTTATACATATTTCATAGCTGTTTTATTGATAAGCCTGCCAAAGTTTCACTGATATCACGGTTTAGCGCATTTAGTGTAGTTTTAAAGCAATAATGCTTTAATTCATCAATCATTAGCAGTTATTTTCATATAGTGATATTTCAATCTTTTACCCTTTTTTGTCTTTTAAATAATTAAAAATATTACCATTTTTCACTCTCACCCAAAAACTGACCGACAAAATCATAACGTATCTTTGAACGTGAAAATTTAATCGGACAGGCCAGTTGTGCTTCGGTCTGCTGACTATCGGGTTTTAATGGAACCTGTACTAGCCATTCTCGCTGTTGCGCTAAATCAGAATGTAAAGCTTCTTCAAGTTTTAGCACCGGCTCGACACAGACATCCAGCGCTGCGAATAGTGTTTGCCATTCCGCTAATGGTTTTGACTTTATTCTATTTTGAATTGCCTGTTTCACCGCAGCACGATCTTCTGGAGCAAAAGAATTGCCTTTTTCTAGAATAATCGGCAGTTCTAAAGCCTGTGCCAATCCCTGCATAAATTGAGGTTCCAGACTGCCAATCGACAGATAACGTCCATCCTGTGTTGCATAATAGTCATAGAAAGTCCCGCCATTCAGATAGCCAGACTCAGGTCGTTGATGCTGATTGCCAGCCAGACTGGCGGATGCGGCCAGATTATTCATGGTGACCACACAATCGGTCATGGAAATATCAATATATTGACCTTTACCGCTGCGCTGGCGTTCGATCACTGCCGCCAGAATTGCAATCACGGCATGCATAGAACCACCGGCTACATCGGCAACCTGAATGCCTAAAGCAGGTGGCCCACTTTCGATCCGGCCACTGTGTCCAGCAATACCGGACAAGGCCAGATAGTTAATATCATGTCCTGCTTTCGCTTTGTAAGTACCGGTTTGGCCATAGCCAGTGATGGAACAGTAAATTAATTTGGGGTTAATTTCGCTTAAGGTTGAGTAGTCCAGCCCAAGCCTTTGCATCACGCCGGGACGGAATTGCTCAATCACAATGTCATAATCTGCAACCTTGGATTTGACCAATTCGATATTGGTCGGATCTTTCAAATCCAGTGCTACCGATTGCTTGTTTCGGTTCAGATAACTCTGTGAAGTGGCCTGTCCATTGGCAAAGGGGGGCATTAATCGCAACAGGTCCGGGCGGGTCGGTGATTCAATATGCACAACCTCGGCGCCGAGATCAGCCAGATATAATGTCGCGAATGGGCCTGGTAATAATGTAGAAAAGTCTAGAATTTTCAATCCTTTTAAGGTATATGACATTGGAATATTTACTCTACTTATATTGCTTTTTTCAGCATCATAGAAACATAAATGCATAAAAACAATGTCATGTTCAGCCATTTACCTTGATAGTTTCGGCAATCTAATATGTAAGAAAATGGCAAAGGTGTTCTTGTAAATTGCCATTGTTTTATTATTTTTCGTCATTTAGGTCAAATATTAGTGAACATTAAAGAGACTGAAGGATTAAACATGAGTCGTGATACGATCAGTATCCATTTCGTCAATGCAGCCTTATCTGGCGTCAAGCGTCTAGGCATGGATGTCGATACTTTATTGTCTCACGTCGGAATTGAAGCAGAACTGCTGCATCAACCCAAAGCCCGTATTTCACCTGAACAATATACCCGCTTTATTAAAATGTTATGGATGGTGACTCAGGACGAGCATGTTGGCTTTGACAAACAGCAACGCCGATTGGGCACTTTTGCCATCATGTGTCAGCTCATCATTCATGCCAAAACCTTAGGTGATGCACTGGAACTTTCTTCGCAGTTCTATAAACTCTTCGGTGATGACTGGTCGGTGACCCTGGAACGTGACAAACACGAAGCACGTCTGGTGCCCCTCATTCCAAATGCGATGGATCCGGATCATTTTATTACCGAAAGTATGCTGATGATCTGGCATGGTCTGGCATCTTGGCTGATTGAACGTCGTTTACCGCTGGAACGTGTGCATTTTAGCTATCCACGTCCAGCCCATGCTGACGAATATGATGCCCTGTTCTTTGCGCCGGTAATGCAGTTCGACATGCCACGCACCGAAATCACTTTTGCTGCGGACTATCTGGACCTACCGATCCGTCAGAATGAAGAAACCTTAGAGGAATTCTTGAAAGCTGCGCCTGCTCAGCTCTTGGTGAAGTTTAAAAATACCAACTCGCTGACCTCAAGAATCCGTGATGTATTGAAGAGCCAGATTGGCGAAGAAATGCCGACATTGAATGATGTCGCGTCAATGCTGTATTTATCTCCTCAAACCTTGCGCCGCCGTCTGGCAGCCGAAGGTAAAAGCTATCAAGGTGTGAAAGATGCCTTGCGCCGTGATGCCGCGATTCATCTGTTATTGAATCCAGATCTAACCCTCGAAGATGTCGCGCAGCAGGTCGGTTTCAGTGAAACCAGTACCTTCCATCGTGCCTTCAAGAAATGGACCGGTGTAACCCCAGGTCTATATCGCCAGTTGCATGGTTATCATTAATTAAAATTCTCGATATCCTCTTCTCCAGCCCAGGTTTCCAGACCTGGGCTTTTTTTATTGGCAAAAATCATCAAATGATCTGGTCCGTTCTCGTCATTGCACTTCAAAATTTAAGTATTACACTCGAGTCATTAGAATAATTTTCAGCAAATTAATAAAAGGGACATGCTATGAGCGAGGCATATATTATCGACGCCATTCGCACGCCACGCGGAAAAGGTAAAAAAGATGGATCTTTACATCAAGTCAAACCCATTTCATTACTGACTGGCTTACTTAACGAACTTCAGGCACGTCATCAATTTGATACATCAAAAGTCGATGATATTGTGCTGGGTTGTGTCACTCCGATTGGTGATCAAGGCGCCGATATTGCCAAAACCGCGGCGATCGCAGCGGGTTGGGACAATGATGTCGCCGGTGTACAAATCAACCGTTTCTGTGCTTCCGGTCTGGAAGCTGTCAATCTGGCTGCACAAAAAATCCGTTCTGGCTGGGAAGATCTGGTCGTTGCAGGCGGCGTCGAATCCATGTCCCGCGTAGCGATGGGTTCCGATGGCGGTCCTTGGGCACTGGATCCTGAAACCAATATGGCCTGTGATTTTATTCCGCAAGGTATTGGCGCGGACTTGATTGCCACGATTGACGGTTATAGCCGCACCGACGTAGACCAGTTTGCCGAGCAATCCCAGAAGAAAGCCGCTGCCGCACAAGCCAATGGTTATTTCAACGCTTCTGTTATCCCGGTCAAAGACAAGGCCGGTGTGGTGATTCTGGACAAAGACGAATTTATCAAACCGACCACAACTGCTGAAGGCTTAGGCAAACTCAATCCTAGTTTCGCGACCATGGGACAGATGGGCTTTGATGCCATCGCCCTACAAAAATATCCTGAAGTTGGCACGGTGAATCATGTGCATCATGCCGGGAATTCTTCCGGAATCGTCGATGGTGCAGCCGTAGTTCTCATCGCATCAGAACAAGCGATCAAAGAACAAGGTTTAAAACCGCGTGCCAAAGTACTGGCCACGGCGCTGGTCGGGGCTGATCCTACCATTATGCTGACCGGCCCTGCCCCGGCAGCACGTAAAGCTTTGGCTAAAGCTGGCTTGACGATTGATGATATTGACCTGTTTGAAGTCAATGAAGCTTTTGCTGCGGTGGTGATGCGATTTATTAGCGAACTCAATGTTGATCCAGCGAAAGTGAATGTGAATGGTGGTGCAATCGCTATGGGTCATCCATTGGGCGCAACAGGCGCGATGATTCTGGGAACTTTACTGGATGAGTTAGAACGCCAAGGCAAAAAACGTGGACTAGCCACACTGTGTGTCGGTGGCGGTATGGGCATCGCCACCATTATTGAATTGGTTTAACTCAAATATTTAAAGTGTTTGATTCACGTTTTAGTCATATGCAACCTGAGCAAAACCAAAGCACTGCTTTGGTTTTAGCGCAAGATCATTGTTTTACAAAATTAATAGATTTTGCGTATGACAATGGTTTTGCCTACTTTTGCTAAATGAGAAATACATTTCGTAAGGCAGGTCGAACTGAAGCTTAAACCAAGAATTTAGATGAATTTGGAAAGGCTCCGGAATAAGGAAAATTTCTAAAATCTAATCAGGATATTAATTCCAAATTCATCCCATTATGATCTGGATAAAAATTTATGAGCGCAATTCAATATCAAAAAACTGAAGATAATATCGTCATTCTGACCTTTGATTCTCCAAACCAGTCTGCCAATACCATGAATGCAGATTTTCGTAGCGCTTTGGCTGAAACCGTAGAAAAACTCAAAGCTGATGAAAATATTACTGGCATCATTTTCCGGTCTGCGAAAAAAACCTTCTTTGCCGGTGGCGATCTGGATGAACTGATTCAAGCTACACCTGAACATGCGACTGAATTCTTCAACATGATTGAAGAGATGAAAGCACAGATGCGTTATATCGAAACCCGCGGCATTCCGGTTGTGGCTGCACTAAATGGCACAGCACTGGGCGGTGGCTGGGAGATTGCTCTGTGTGCCCATCATCGTATTGCCTTGAATGACCCTAAAAGCAAGTTTGGCCTGCCTGAAGTCACACTGGGTTTACTACCCGGTGGCGGTGGTATTGTCCGTAGCGTGCGCCTGCTCGGCCTGCAAAATGCCTTTCCCTTGTTGATGGAAGGCAAACAGTTGGGTGTAGAGAAAGCCCGATCTTTAGGGCTGATTCACGATGTGGCAGACAATACCGATGAACTCTTAGACAAAGCCATTGTCTGGATCAAAGCCAATCCGAAGTCACAACAGCCTTTTGATGTAAAAGGCTACAAAATTCCGGGTGGTAGCCCTTCAACGCCAGCAGTTGCACAGATGCTGGCGATTGCCCCAGCGATGCTGCGTGATAAAACCAAAGGTTGCTATCCTGCACCTGAAGCAATCATGTCGGCAGCGGTAGAAGGTGCTCAGGTCGATGTCGATACGGCGCTGACCATTGAATCGCGTTACTTTACTTATCTGGCCACCGGTCAGATTTCTAAAAATATGATCGCTACTTTTTGGCATGGATTGAATGCGATCAAATCCGGTGCCAGCCGTCCCCAAAAGGTTGCGAAATGGAAAGCCACTAAAGTTGGTATTCTGGGCGCAGGCATGATGGGTGCAGGCATTGCTTATGTGACTGCCAGCAAAGGCATTCAGGTTATTTTAAAAG
This sequence comes from Acinetobacter sp. F-1, assembly GCF_022869025.1. Taxonomy (NCBI): domain Bacteria; kingdom Pseudomonadati; phylum Pseudomonadota; class Gammaproteobacteria; order Moraxellales; family Moraxellaceae; genus Acinetobacter; species Acinetobacter sp. F-1. The sequence goes on from NZ_JAJKFX010000018.1 coordinate 32,658, forward strand.
ACATTTCGATTGAAGCGGCTGAAAAAGGTAAAGCTTATAGCCAGAAACTGCTGGATAAAAAAGTAGCTCAAGGACGTTTATCTGCTGATCAACGAGATCAGGTTTTAAGCCTGATTCAAGCGACTGCATCCAATCAAGATCTGGCCGGTTGTGACCTGATCATTGAAGCGGTGTTTGAAAATCCCGCACTGAAAGCTCAAGTCACACAAGAAGCAGAACAGTATCTTGCCAGTCATGGCGTGATAGCATCGAATACTTCGACCCTGCCTATTATAGAGTTAGCCCAGGCTTCAAAAAATGATCAAAACTTTATCGGTCTGCATTTCTTTAGTCCGGTCGATAAAATGCAGCTGGTCGAAATCATCAAGGGGCAAAATACTTCAGCAGAAACACTGGCCAAAGCCTTTGACTTTGTCCAGCAGATTGGCAAATTACCGATTGTGGTAAATGACAGCCGTGGCTTCTTTACCAGTCGTGTCTTTGGTACGTTCGTTCAAGAAGGTTTGCGCCTGCTGGCAGAAGGCGTGCATCCGGCACGGATTGAAATGGCTGCACTCAAAGCCGGTATGCCAGTCGGGCCTTTGGCCATTCAGGATGAAGTGTCCTTGACCCTCTCCGAACATGTGGCCAATGAAAGATACAAAGCCTTAGAAGCACAAGGTCAGACCATCACCAAATCACCCGCAGATGAAGTCATTCACAGTATGATTCATGAGTTTAACCGTAAAGGTAAGGCTGCCGGTGCAGGTTTTTATGATTATCCAGAAAATGGTAAAAAGCAGCTCTGGACGGGTCTCAACCACTGGAAAAAAGAGGTTGATCTTTCTGAACAGGAAATGATGGATCGTTTGCTGTTTGTGCAGGCACTGGATACCGTGCGCTGTCTGGAAGAAGGCGTGCTGGAGTCTGTAGTCGATGCCAATGTCGGTTCCATTTTTGGCATTGGCTTTGCAGCCTGGACGGGTGGCGCGGTGCAATTCTTAAATCAGTATGGTCTGGCCAAGGCGCTGACCCGTGCCAAGGTACTCGAAAATAAGTATGGTGAACGCTTCAAAGCACCGCAACTCCTGAAAGACCGAGCAGCAGAAGGTCAGCCGATTCAATAATTTTGAGCTCTAAATAAAAAGAGGAACTGAGTTGCTCTTTTTATTTTCCGGATCTGGCTGAATCACTGGATACACTCGTCTAATGACAGATTTCGATCTGCTTTTTGATCAATTTATGTTATAAAGTTACATAAGTTTGATATCCACGTGGGTAAGACCTATGACTGATCACAGTTCACCTGAAAAATCCCCTTGGGGTTGGAAAGCACTTATTATCTTCTGTATTTTAGGTGGATTATTCATGTTTATTTTTTGGCTTGCGGTGACGAATGAACCGGATTACATGCCAAGCCAGCAAAATAAACAGACGACCCAGCAGCATGCTTTTAAAAATGCACCGACCATGTCTCCTGAAGCAATTGCGAAGGCTCAAGCAGATCGTGAGGCACGTGCGACTGCCAATACGGCTCATTCCGATACAACAGCGAATGAACATAATATGTCAACTGAAGAACATGCCAATATGGAGAGTGCCGAGCATAGCTCAGCGCATGGCCACTGATCTTGATTCAGTAAGGGCGTAAAAAAGCGAGGTCAATGCCTCGCTTTTTTGTATCTCAATAACTAAAAAATTAAAGCTTTAAATACATATCAATATGCGGGATGCCGCAATCCAGATAGTCTTCGCCCTGAACCTTAAAACCCAATGCCTGATAAAAACCGATGGCATGTACTTGCGAAGACAGTTTTAAATCTTTTCGATGATCTGCTTTGGCATAATCGATAATAGCCTGCATCAATTGCTGCCCGATCTTCAAGCCACGATGTGACTTTAACACTGCAACACGACCTACACTGTTATTCGCCAGCAATCTTGCAGTGGCTATCACATGACCCTTTTCATAGACCACAAAATGGATGGAAATGGCATCTTGCTCATCCCATTCCTCTTCAGCGGCGATATTCTGTTCTTGAATAAACACGGCTTCGCGAATGGTTTTGGCATGCTTCGCTAAATCCTCCCAACCACCCGAAACAATTTTAAGCTCTGAATCCTTTAGCATTTAGAACCAATCCCCTGCTGATTCCACTGATTATTCAATAACAATTCCAGTGAATGTTTTTGGATAGCGTACATTTCTTTCAAGTCCTGAATCTGTTTCAAGACCTCCTGATCGGGTTGTTGGTAATCTTTGCGTTTCGTCGCCAGAATCATTTTATTTTTACTGGTATGTTCCAGTGCCACAAACTCAAAAACTTTGGTTTCATAACCATAGGCTTTCAGCAATAACGCACGAATGGTATCGGTCAGCATTTCTGCCTGTTGACCGGCATGAATACCAAATTGCAGCATCGGACTCAGCACTTTTGGCGCCTGTAACTGTGGGCGCAATTCCTTATGGCAACATGGCGCACACATGAGCATCTGTGCATTCAGGCGAATACCGCTGTGAATCGCAAAATCCGTTGCCACATCACAGGCATGCAAAGCAATCATTACATCCAGACGTTTCGGTTCATAAGTACGCACATCGCCCTGAAAAAAGTCGAGCTGATCAAAGCCAGATTGTTGCGCGACCTTTTGGCAGAACTCGACCATTTTCGGATTCAGTTCCACCCCTGTAACCCACGGCGTCTCACCATGTTTTTGCATATAGTCATATAAAGCACAGGTCAGATAGCCTTTACCGGAGCCAAAATCCACCACACGCAGACCTTCGACTTGTGGCTTGAGCTGCGCCAATGCACCCGAAAAAATCTCGACAAATTTATTAATCTGTTTCCATTTACGCGCCATGCTCGGAATGATCTGCGCATTATGATCGCTAATGCCGAGATGCTGTAAAAAGATGCTGTCCTGATCAACATAACGTTGTTTAATCCGGTCATGGCCCTGTTCAGCGGACTTGGCCTGAAGCGTCGAGTTTTTGTTTTTAGTACGGGTCAACATGGCTTTTTTCTTGTTTTTTTTCAGCTGTAACTCTTCATCTAGCGTCATTAAATTGGCTTGCTTGCAACATGCTAATAATACTGTCACCTGTGCCAGTGCATCCGCTAAAGGATAGTTTTTGGTGACATCCTGAGTTTTATGGCGATACAGACAGCTCATTACTTTTTGCCCATTTAATGAAATGACTCGCAAGGTCATTTTCTCTAAATCCTGCAGTTCACCTTTATACTGGCTTAAGATCAGACGATCAAATTGATCACTTTCAACAGCTTGCTGAAATACATCTAAAAACTGCTGTTCTTGGTCTGAGAGAGTTGCCAACGTTGACATAGATAAAACCTGAAATGAATCGCCCCTCAAGTTTAAATCTTCTTAACCTAAAAGCAAAATTGAATTACTATACAAATGTATATTTTAAAGAAGAATGACAATCATGCAGAATGCGCCGCTGGTTCCAGATTATGATCACACTGAGGAACGAATTAATTATATCAGTCATGCTGTGGGTGCTGGATTATCGGTAATTGCTGGTATTCTTTTGATTATTAAAGGGTCTTATCTCAGTACTGGACAATGGATTGGACTTTGGGTCTACGCGCTGAGCATGATCTTGCTGTTCTCTGCGTCCATGCTCTATCACATGGCCACCGCAGCAGACCGTCGTTATTTTTATAAAAAAGTTGATCATACTGCAATTTATTATTTAATCGCCGGAACCTATACGCCTTTCCTGTCAATTGCCATTCCAACAGCCAAAGCCCAGTATTTATTGATTGCACTCTGGGTGATCGCCCTCATTGGTACACTGTTCAAGTTCGTTTTCATTCATCGTTTCCAGAAAATTTCTTTGGCGGCTTATCTGGTCATGGGCTGGCTGGCGCTACTGGTAATGGATGATATGCAACAATATCTCAGTGCTCAATCTTTGACCTTTCTGATCATTGGCGGATTGGCTTATACCGTAGGTGCATTGTTTTACGCTTTAAAAAGAGTAAGATATACCCACGCTATCTGGCACATATTTGTATTGATAGGCGCAGGATCACATTTTCTGTCTATCTATCTTTACGTGATTTAATCATCTTCTTTTTCATTTCAGTGACCCTGAGCGAGTTAAAGCGAGAAGATTGCAGTTGTTTTTTTAAAAAATTACGCCTTTTTTAAAAAGATTACGCTTTTAAAACTAAGCTTTTTTATTTTTAGTAAGTGTAAGGTTCTCCATGGCGTCGTCTAATTCTGCTGCTCAGCCAGCACAAAATTCAAAATTTCGCGTTTTAACCGCGAGCTTGGTCGGTACTACAATCGAGTTCTTCGATTTTTATATCTATGCCACTGCTGCTGTCATTATTTTTCCATATCTGTTCTTCCCTGCAAGTACAGATCCGATGACTGCCACCATTCAGTCGCTTGCCACTTTCGCCATTGCCTTTATTGCCCGCCCGATTGGTGCGGCACTCTTTGGTCATTTGGGTGACCGGATCGGGCGAAAAGCCACATTGGTCGCTGCCTTGCTGACCATGGGTATTTCCACCGTTGCGATTGGCCTCTTGCCCACTTATGCGCAAATCGGGATTGCTGCACCACTCTTGCTTGCACTCTGTCGTTTAGGTCAGGGCTTGGGGCTGGGTGGTGAATGGTCAGGTGCCGTACTTCTTGCCACCGAGAATGCACCTGAAGGTAAACGTGCCTGGTATGGCATGTTCCCGCAACTGGGTGCTCCAATCGGCTTTATTCTGGCAACAGGTTCTTTCCTGACGTTGGGCGCTTTCATGTCTGAGGCTGACTTTATGGCTTGGGGCTGGCGTATTCCATTTATCTCAAGTGCCTTGCTGGTGATTGTCGGTTTATGGATTCGTTTAAAACTGCATGAAACCCCGGCATTCCAAAAGGTGCTAGATAAACAAAAAGAAGTGAACATTCCATTTGTTCAAGTCTTCAAAAAACATTCTCGCATGCTGGTACTCGGCACCATCGCTGCAATTTGTACCTTCGTGGTGTTCTACCTCACCACAGTATTTGCATTGCAATGGGGTACTAAACAGCTAGGTTATTCTCGTGAAGAATTCCTGCAATTGCAGTTGGTTGCAACCCTATGTTTTGCTGCCTTTATTCCACTTTCTGCAGTATTGGCCGAGAAATTTGGCCGTAAAACCACCTCGATTGCAGTCTGTGTTATCTCTGCCATCTTCGGGATTTTCTTTGCAGATATGCTGGAATCTGGCAGCACGCTGGTGGTATTCCTGTTCTTGTGTATTGGTCTGGCGATCATGGGCTTAACCTATGGGCCAATCGGTACTGTATTGTCTGAAATATTCCCGACTTCAGTACGTTATACCGGTTCTGCATTGACCTTTAACCTGGCAGGCATCTTTGGTGCATCCTTTGCTCCGCTGATTGCCACCAAACTGGCAACAACTTATGGTCTGTCTGCAGTCGGTTATTACCTGACCGCAGCATCAATCCTGTCACTGATTGCATTTCTGTTGATTCGTGAAACCAAGAATGATGATGTAAATAATCAAATTTAAAGTCTTAGTTTGATTTAAAAGCCAGCATTCGATGCTGGCTTTTTTATGATTTCACAACAAAACTCTGCTACTTATCTCGTTAAATTTGCTCAACAATCAAATGGACTCAACCAGACAATGAGGCAAGGCAATGCAGGAACTTATTGAATCCCTAACCCAGGAACAGTTGGTCAATATTATTATTTTGCTGGAAGATGATAAAAAAATAGAGGCCGTTCGCTATATCACCGAGCACACGACCTTGGATGAAATCCAGGCGCTACAAGTGATTGAAGAGATTGTCCGTGAGCACGATGTGGTCATGAAAACTGAAAGCACAGGACCGCGCTTTAGTGATGATGCGGGTGAGATTGACTTGGTAACGCCTCCCCTTGAAATTCCGACCCATCCGAGCCTGAATACCCCCACAGAAGCTGAAATCACCGCACGACAATTACGCGAAGACGTCCCAACCCGAAAAATTGAAAATAAAATCTGGATTCTGGCAGCCATTGCAGTGCTGTTATTGATCCTGATCTGGATCATCAGTTAAAGCTGAACAGGACAATATCTCCATTTAGATCAGTTCAATAATATCAATGGTGGGTGGTACTCGAAAACGAAAAGGTACGCCGACCAAACCGGTGCCAACCGTGACAAACACATCTGCATGTTCATGACGGTACATGCCCTTCTTATGCCCCAAAATTGATACTTTTTTCATGACATAATCGGTCAGCCAAGGCAATTCCACCTGTCCGCCGTGGGTATGTCCAGCCAGCATGAGAGGACGTGTCGGCAATTTGGGAATCATATCCACCGTATCGGGATTATGCGACAAAATGACCCAAGGCTTGTCCTGAGGTAAATCTGGCAGACTGCGCATATCGGCTTTACCCGCCCAGAGATCGCCCACACCCAAGAGCCGAAATTCATCAAATTCGACAATTTGCCCTTCAATATCCATGACCTGATTGACTTGCAGTGCATAACGCAGCAGTTCCTGAATCGGTGGTCCCGGATATTGCTCGTCATGATTGCCATTGACGGAATAGACTGGGGCATGAATTTCTTTTAAAACTGCCAGTTCTTGTGCCAGTTTATTTTCCGGCTCATAAGTCCAGTCTCCGGCCACCACCACCAAATCGGGTTGAACATGATTTAACTTATGCACAATTTGTCGCAACTGCCGTTCATGACCAGAAAACAGACCGATATGTAAATCTGCAATCAGGGCAATCCGGACGGGTTGCTTTAAGCGTTTATCCGCATTGATCTGATATTGTGTCGTTTTCACTTGAATTAAATGCGGCTCGATAAAGCGTGCATAACTCAAGACGGCGCTGATGAAAAATACAAAAACAGCTTCATGCAAGGAATAATAACCGCTCCATCCGGCATAAATACTGAAGAACACCAGTGGAACCAGTAAATAGGACAGGTAAAAAGCCAACAAATGACAAAATGCTTTAAATGGATGAATGGTCTCGGTACGAGATTGACTCGACCATGCCTGGTACACAGCCCAGATGGCCAGAATGGCCATGCCTAAATAAAAATAAAAAAGTACGGAACTGGTATCCCACATAGATTTGCCTTGTCGAGTCGAGAAGCTGATTACTGGCTTTATATTTATCTTTTCATAGCTGGCAATTATACTCAATTCTAATTTTTCATTCTTCGACTTATATGGCCACTGCTCCCCACGTTCAAGCTCATTCAAAATCTCCCAGCTTTTCATCAATTTACCGCTATAAAGCTGGGATTTTACTGAGCTGTAGCATGATCTTGGGTCTTCCTGCATGCAGTACTTTGCCCAAGCAAACTGAGCAGCCTAGCCAGATGGCATTTGAAACAGATACCTCACAAACCAGTTTGGCGCAAATTGTTGAACCTTTACGTGAACAGAACATCGGCCTGACCGGTTATCGTGTGCTCTATGACCCACTCGAAGCACTGGGTGCGCGTATCCAGCTGATTAAGAAGGCCGAGCGTAGTCTGGATCTACAGTATTATATTTGGGACAACGACCGGATTGGCACCCTTGCCCTGCATGCGATTATTCAGGCGGCAGATCGTGGCGTAAAAGTGCGTCTGTTAATGGATGACAATAATGCCAAGAAAATGGAAGGCATTTATCTGGCCTTAAACCAGCATCAGAATATCGATGTCAAACTGTATAATCCCTACCGTTTTCGAAAATATCGTGCCATGGACATGGTGCTGGATTTAAAGCGTATTAATCGCCGCATGCATAATAAAAGTTTTATTGCCGACAACCAGATTGCCCTGATTGGTGGACGCAATATGAGTAACCAGTATTATAATGTCAGTGAAATTTATCAGTTTTCCGATGTCGATGTGATGCTGGTCGGTGCAGCATCGGATGAAATCATTCATTCCTTCGATGAATACTGGAATGATGATTATGCCTATCCGGTGCAACAGATTGTCAATCCGCGCCATCATGGCTTACGCTTTCCAAGCCTGAAACAACAACTGGAAAAGCACAGTCAGGATCAGGCCACACAGAATTATCTGGATCTGGCCAATCGTTCCAGAGCATTTGACCAATGGCTGGAACAAAACATTCAACTGGATTGGGTCGAAGCCGAAGTGGTCAAAGATCCTCCAAGCAAAATCAAGGCCAAGGCCAAAGCCGAAGAACATCTCAACTTCCAGTTATTACAACATCTGGAAAAACCTGAACAAAGTGTTGATATTGTCTCTGCCTATTTTGTTCCGGAAAAAATTGGCGCAGATCGTTTAAAGAAACTGGCGGATGAAAATATCGAGGTCCGTGTCTTGACCAATTCGTTTAAAGCCAATGATGTTGCCGTGGTACATGCCTTTTATGCCAAATATCGTCAGGATTTATTGGAAAATGATGTGCAGCTGTATGAGTTCCTTGCAGCGCCAGATGCCGATCATCTCAATGCCAATACAGCGGAAATTTCCAAAAAAGCCAAAGTCAGCCTGAAAGGTCTGAGCCGCTCCAGCCTGCATGCCAAGCTAATGGCAATCGATCAAAAACAGGTATTTATTGGTTCTTTTAACTTTGATCCACGTTCTGCCTATCTCAACACTGAAATTGGTGTATTACTGAATAGCCCCTCTTTAGCACAGGCAGTGCACCAAACCATGGATCAGAACTTAAGTAAATATGCCTATAAACTGGTGCTGGATGCCAACCAGAATATTAACTGGAAAATCAAGAAAGCCAATGGAGAGGTTAAAACCTTCACCAAAGAACCCGGAATAAGATGGTACCAAAAAGCTGGGCTCAAACTGGTGTCCTGGTTGCCGATCGAAGGGTTTATGTAAGTGACAAACAGCTTGAGTTGAACTATTTAAAATAGCCTCTTCTTTAACGCTGCCTTCTTCTCATGGATTTGCCCAAGTTTCAGAGATATGAGTGTGGCAAGGATGTCACATATTATCTATCACGACAGGACGTCGTGTATGGATAATAAAGACTTTTGCCTACTTTGGGTCTGTCAAAAGTAGAGTTTTGCCAACACAAAGCCATTTAAATGTTTAAAGCAAAGATGAGGCTATACACGTCTATTCCCAAGAATAGATATCAAATGCCTAAATTTCTCATCCAGTTGTTTTTTATTAAGTCTTTTCTAGTACACGCGATTGCAACTCCACCAAGCCAGCCTGCATGGTTTGCTGTACCACACGGGTCAGGCTTTCAACAGTGTGCCCCTCAGTCGCGATTGCAGGTAAAGCCACTAAATGTGCAATCACTTGTGGCATTTCCAGTACTTTTTTGACATGGGCTGCAAAACTGATGTCATTGATAAACGGCGCAACCACATCGAGGTCGCCCTGCTGATTCACATAACAAATCAGGCAAATTTGCACAGGACGCTGTGCCTCAATCGCAGCACCCAAAATCCGGCCGTGTACTTTTTTAATGGCTCGCCCATCTGAAGTGGTGGCTTCAGGAAAAAATAATACGGGAATATTCTGTTTTAAAAATCCGGTAATCTGTTCGCGGATACGCACCGAATCACCAGAACCACGTTTGATAAATAAAGTGCCGCCACCTTTGGCCAATTTACCCAGAATTGGCCAGTTTTCAATTTCTGCTTTGGCCAGAAAAAATACGCGTGCCCCTGAACCTAAAACTGCAATATCGAGCCAGGACACATGGTTACTCACCCATAAAGCGGGTTCGCGCGGAATTTCGCCGTGCACCTGGACTTCTATATTGAATACTTTGCACAACTGTCGACAAAAATGTTGCACATAACGGGTATTGGTTGGATTGTTCGGATTTTTGTATAAACCGTGACGGAAAACCAAATAGAACCCTTCACTGATAACAGCCAGTAAAGCTGTTACTTTTCGCATATAAAGCCAGAATTTTGCCAAGCCATGTCGGTGAGATGTTTGATCTTGTACAGTTGGGTTCATAAAAACGTCACTAAATCCTAAGCTAGATACAGGGAATATCCACGAATTAAACTCATTCTATACTGTTCATTCGCAACATGCATTGATAATAAAAACCGACCAATAAGATCTATATCTTCAATTTTAATTGGATTAATGAATCATTTATAATAAAAACATCGGAATATTGGATCAAAAAGGATCGCTGCCATGCCAGATCAAACCCAGCCTGCGAATGAAAAGCTTCAGCCTTTACAAGTGCTCAAATATATTTTGGGTGGTACCTGTATCTATGCCGCTGTACTGGTAACACTTGCACAACTGTTTGTCACCGCACTTTAAACCAAAGCCGCGCTAATTCAGTATCTGCCTCGCTCTTTTTCAACTACACTAAAGCTTTCAAGTGGAGATTGGCCTGAGTGGAATATTTAGAACAACATCGGGGGAAAGAACGCGTCATTCTGGTGAGTGTCAGCGTACAAATGCTGGATGACCTTGATGCTGAAGAGTTTAATCTGCTGGCACAATCTGCAGATGCCGAAATTCTGGAACATATTCATGCTCAACGCGTCAAACCGGATGCCAAATTTTTTATCGGGTCAGGCAAAGCAGAAGAAATCGCCGAACGCGTAAAAGAACTGGACGCCAATCTGGTCATTGTTGATCATGCCCTGACACCGGCCCAGGCCCGTAATCTGGAACAGGTCATCAAGTGCCGTGTGGTCGATCGTACCGAACTGATTTTAGATATTTTCGCCCAGCGTGCCCGTACCTATGAAGGCAAGCTGCAAGTCGAACTGGCACAACTGCAACATTTATCATCCCGCTTAATTCGCAGCCGTGGCAATCTCGACAGCCAAAAAGGCGGCATTGGCTTGCGTGGCCCGGGTGAAACCCTGCTTGAAACTGACCGTCGTTTACTGCGTATTCGCATGGGACAACTGAAAGCCAAAATTGATAAAGTCCGCCAGACCCGAATGCAAGGTCGTATTGCCCGTCAAAAAGCAGCTGTCCCCACTGTGTCTTTGGTCGGTTATACCAATGCCGGCAAATCGACCCTGTTTAACCTGCTGGCCAAGAGTGATGTCTATGCAGCCGATCAGCTTTTTGCCACCTTGGACCCGACTTTAAGACGTCTGGAATGGGATGGCATCGGTAATCTGGTATTGGCAGATACGGTGGGTTTTGTTCGCAATCTTTCCCACTCGCTGGTTGAATCCTTTAAGGCGACCCTGGAAGAAACCGTAGAAGCTACCCTGTTGCTGCATGTCATCGATTCAAGTAGTCCAGAAATGCTGGAGCAGATTGAAGCGGTTGAAAAAGTCCTGAAAGAAATTGGTGCCGATGTTCCGATCCTGCAGGTTTACAATAAAATTGACTGTAGCGGCGATGAGGCCAAAATTATTTATCGACGCCCGGGTGAGCCAGAACGTGTCTATGTTTCAGCACATAGTGGCGAAGGGATCGACCTGCTGCGTAAAGCGGTACATGAAGCCCTGATGGGACAATTGCAATCCTTTGACCTGATTCTGAAACCCGCCTACGGCAAGCTGCGCAACCAGCTTTATGGTTTAAATGTAATCCAGTCAGAACATTATGATGATGAAGGTCAGCTGCATTTACATATTCGGATTGCAGCACAAAAACTGGAGCAGCTGATTAAACAGGCGCATTTACCTTTAGATGAAATTTTGGGAAAACAGGCGCAGCAGTTTCAACGTCCACTGGAAGCGTTTGAAATCCGGTCAAAGATCGAGTAAAACTTGATAAGTAAACTTAATAATTGATCATACGAATGAACTGGATAAAACGAATAGACTGGCCAGCATGGATCGGCACCCTGTTACTTATTATTGTCTTTCGGGAAGCATCCGTCTGGCTCATGACCCAGCTGGATCATCCTGAATTGGGCAATCTGGTAGGGTTACTCAGCTTATTGATTGCCCTTTTTACCTGGCGCTATTTCGGTAAACTTCCCGCTCGTCTCGTAGACACCAATAACAAGCTGATGAAGGAAAGCGCCTTTGCTTTCCTGCCTGTCAGTGCAGGTGCACTGATGATGCTGGTCCATATGGGCCAGAAAATTCCGGCATTTTTGTTCATCATGTTTTTCAGCACCCTGATTCCTTTATGGATTTACGCCAAAATGGCCAAGCGCTGGTTATAGGAGTACCGCATGTTATCTATTTTATATGGCTTTGCGGTCACGCTGATGGCCTATCTGATTGCCAAACCCTGTAACCGGATCATCCCGCAAATTCCTGTCATCGTATTTAGCATGTTCTTTGTGCTTGCAATTTTATTTGTGCTCGGGATTCCTTATCAAAATTACATGGATCAAGTGAATCCGCTCTTCAATCATTTACTTGGCTATGTGACCGTCGCCCTGGCCATTCCACTGGCTGCAATGCGCTATGATGACTTACCACTAAAAGCGATTATCGGTATCTTGGTTTTTGCCAGTATCAGTGCTGTCGCCCTACCAATGGGACTTGCATATCTGCTGCATATGTCTTCCGCAGATATTATGGCTTTCGCGACTCGGGCGGTGACGACACCCATTGCGATTAATATCGCCACCTTGCTGGATGCTCCAATCAGTATGGTGATTCTGATTGTGATTCTTTCCGGAGTGATTGGCGCAGCATTTTCACCGTTTATCCTGCGGCATATCAATGATGAACGTGCTTCCGGACTGGCCTTAGGATTGGCAGCACATGCGATTGGTACAGCTCAGGCCTGGCAGCGTGGCAGTGTTGCAGGACGTTATGCCGCTTTCGGTATGGCAGTTAATGCGGTGTTTACTGCCATCTGGCTGCCTACTTTTATACTTTATTTGCAAAAAATGTGACTAGTGAATCATTTTAATTGTTTGTTTTGTGCTTTAATCGTTCCTAATATACAAACATAAAACAATTTTATTCAAGGAACAGAAATATGAAAAAGGTTCAATTATTCTCGGCTTTACTTTTAACCTCTTTCAGCCATCTGGCCTTAGCTTCGGATCTGTCAGGGACATGGCGCAATATCGATGATAAAACCGGTTCACCTAAAGCATTCCTGGAAATTCGCGAAACAGCTACAGGCACTTATACGGCCAAAATTACCAAAATCACGCCGCGCCCGGGCTATACCCCAAAAGAAAATTGTGTCTCTTGTCCTGCACCTTATACCAATAAACCGATTCTTGGACTGGATGTACTGACAGGCCTGAAGCACACCGGCAATAATAACTTTGCTCAAGGCAAACTACTCGATCCATTATCCGGGAATGTGTATAGCACCAAGGCAAAATTAAGCAGTAATGGTAAACGTCTGACTTTACGCGGCTATGTAGGCGTTTCGGCCCTGGGTCGCAGCCAGACCTGGATTAAACAGGATTAATTCATACTCTATTGAATAAAATGTGATGAGTTTAAAATTTAGCAGAGAGAAGCTTGCATTTTCATACATTAAGTTGTATGAATATTGAACATATGCTTTTCTCATGGATTATGAAAGTATAATAAGTAGAATTTACATAATATGTATCAAATGGAATTTGATGTGTTGTCATAAGGATATCGTATGCAGAAAATTGCAATTTTAGGTGTATTTACAGCCTCTATAGTCACCTGCTCCATGGCATTTGCGCAGGAGTTATCGGGTTTCTGGCAACAGATTGACGATAAAACCGGCTCACCTAAAGCACTGATTGAAATGAAAACTCAGGCAGATGGTTCTTATACTGGGAACATTCACAAAGTTACACCGCGACCAGGCTATACGCCACGGGAAAAATGTATAAAGTGCCCACCCCCATATACAGACAAACCGATTTTAGGACTAGAGATCATTAAAGGGCTGAAACCAACCAGCAAGAATAACTATGGACATGGTCAAATACTCGACCCTTTAACTGGCAAAATTTATGATTTAAAAGGGCGGATTTCTGCCAATGGGAAACGACTGACTCTACGTGGATACATTGGGATATCTGCCATCGGCCGTACACAAACCTGGATTCGCCAGGATTAATAAAGCAGCACATTTGTGTTGGAGATATTTTATTTCATCTATAAAAAAAGGGATAAATATAATGAAACAATCTAAATTAGGATTAATATTCATCGCTGCCATGATGACTGGCACTGCGTATGCACAGGACTTAACAGGCACCTGGCAACAAATTGATGACAAAACCGGTTCACCAAAAGCAGTGATTGAAATTCGCCAAAATGATAACGGTACGTTTGCCGGAAAAATTATCAAAGTTACGCCACGTCCGGGCTATACCCCACAGAAAACCTGTAATAAATGTCCTGCTCCCTATACCAATCAACCTATTCTGGGCATGGATGTACTGACTGGCTTAAAACATGTGGAAGGCACCAATAACTATGAAAAAGGCCGTGTGATCGACCCGTTGGCGGGTAAAATTTACGATGCCAGAGTACGTCTGAATGCCAATGGTAAACGTTTAACCTTGCGTGGTTATGTCGGCGTTTCTGCTTTAGGCCGCAGCCAGACCTGGATTCGTCAGGATTAGTATCCAATTCTCAATATTAATAAAAGCTGCCAACTTGGCAGCTTTTTTTAGTACATTAACTCTATAGTATTCAGATAATTATTGACTATTTAATCATAATTCCTAACATGAGGGCGCGATGACAAAAAACTCTCTGGAATGACTCTCTATGTTAAAAAAAATATTACTTGCCGCATTGACCACAGGGTTTAGCATGACCCTTTGGGCGGAAGATATTACTGGAACTTGGCAACAAATTGATGATAAAACGGGAGCTGCCAAAGCGATTATCGTAATTAGCCAAGAGCCTAACGACACTTACTCTGCTAAAATTGTGAAAGTTACCCCTCGTCCGGGCTATACACCACGTGAAAAATGTAATGCCTGCCCTGCTCCCTATACCAATCAGCCCATTTTAGGTATGACAATTATCAAGGGCTTAAAACATGTTAAAGGCACCAATAACTATGAAAAAGGTAAAGTGATTGATCCTTTGGCAGGTAAAATTTATGACGCAAAAATGCGTTTAAACAACACTGGCAAACGTTTAACCCTGCGCGCCAGTGTAGGTGTTTCAGTACTTGGTCGTAACCAGACCTGGATACGTGCAGACTAATAGATAGTTTAAAAAAGCCACGTGATCACGTGGCTTTTTTTATTGGATTTACTTAGATCACCGGATTATCAACCGCGAACATCTGCTGATCTTCCAGACGGAATGCCATGAGTTGATTGCCCCAGACACAGCCACCATCGACATTTTGAATTCGGTCCGAAATAGTTTTACCATTTAAGGCAGCCCAGTGACCAAACAGAATCTGATGGCTTTGCGCTGCTAATGACTCAAATTCAAACCAGGGTTTAAAGCCTTCCGGCATTGGATCATCTAGCGCATCTTTAAAGCTGTATTCCAGACGCCCCTCTGCATCAGTGAGACGCATCCGGGTCAAATAATTCACGATACAGCGAATACGCTCATGGCCCTTTAGCTGGTCTGACCACAGTGCGGGTTCTTTCCCAAACATCTCTTTCAAAAAATCATCCAGCACATCGAAGTCATCATTAGAAATGATGGCTTCAACTTCTTGTGCCAATTGAGCAGTTTTTTCTGCATTCCAGATATTCGGAATCCCTGCATGGGTCAGAATAGTCTGCTCATTTGGAAATAGACACAGCGGCTGTTTACGCAGCCAGTCAATCAGGTCATCGCTGTCGATGGCATCAATCACATCACGAACATTGTCTTTTTCTTTAATCGGCTTGATGCCGCGGGCATAGGCCAATAAAGTCAAATCATGATTACCCAAGACTGTTGCAGCCGATCCCTGTTCGGCCAGCTTCTTGATAAACCGCAGTGCAGCAATTGAGTTTTCACCTCGTGCCACCAAGTCTCCAGCAAACCAGATAAAGTCCTGATCTGCATCGAAGCGGATTTCTTTGAGCAGAGCTTTCAAGGCCTCAAAACAGCCTTGCACATCGCCAATTACATAATTATATCGAACAGTGCGGTTCATCGTTATTTAAGCCACCATTTGATCTGAAAGTGCAACAAACTGTTCAAGGGTCAGAGTTTCTGGACGTGCCATCGGGTCAACACCCGCTTTTTCAAAACCATCTTCAACCAGCATGCCTTTTAAGCTATTGCGCAAGGTTTTACGACGCTGGGTAAAGACATGAGATACCAGACGTGCCAGCGCTTTTTCATTTTTGGCCACAATCGGCTTGTCTGCATAAGGCTCTAAACGAAATACCGCCGAGGTTACTTTTGGTGGCGGATTGAAAGATCCCGGTGGTACTTCAAACAGGAAAGTCGGTTTGCAGAAATACTGGATCATGACTGACAAACGGCCATATTCCTTAGTATTTGGTAATGCGGTAATCCGATCAACCACTTCTTTTTGCAGCATGAAGTGCATGTCCTGCACTTTGCCACCAAATTCCAAAAGATGAAAAAGCAGGGGAGTAGAAATATTATAGGGCAAGTTACCAACCACGCGCAGCGGACGGCCTTCTTCAAATAATGTTGAATAATCAAAGCGCAGTGCATCGGCTTCAATAATGGTTAAACGTTCTGGATGTGGTACACGACCCGGCAGGCCCGCAGCCAAATCACGGTCAAGTTCGACCACAGTCAATGCATCACATTCACCAATCAAAGGTGAGGTCAATGCAGCCAGACCCGGCCCAATTTCCAGAATGTTCTGACCTGGACGTGGATTGACTGAGCGTACAATTTTGGCAATGACACGTTGGTCATGTAAGAAGTTTTGACCAAATCGTTTTCGAGCCTGATGCCCTTCTTCTTTTGGGTTTAAGGCATTAATTTGATACATAAAAACATTTCCAACGTGAGTGATGAACAATAATCAGTGGCGCGCCAGATCGAGGGCTAAATCGACAGCAACGTGCAGGCTGGAACTTTTCGCAAGTCCCGTACCCGCAAGGGAGAGTGCTGTGCCATGATCTACAGATGTACGAATAAAGGGTAAGCCGAGGGTAATATTAATGGCTTCACCAAAGCCCTGTGATTTTAACACAGGTAAGCCCTGATCGTGATACATCGCCAGAACCGCATCGGCATCTTTTAAGTTTTCCGGGGTAAATAAAGTATCTGCGGGCAAGCTTAAACTCATATTGATGCCTTGAGCACGGTAGCTTTCAAGTACCGGATTAATCACTTCAATTTCTTCCATACCCAAATAGCCACCCTCGCCTGCATGCGGATTGAGACCGCAGACCAAAATATGTGGATGTTCAATCTTAAATTTGGATTTCAGATCGTGAATCAGAATATCGATGACTTGATGCAAACGCTCTTTGCTAATCGCATCGGCAACGGCACGTAAAGGAAGATGCGTCGTTGCCAAAGCCACACGTAAAGTCTTGGTCGCCAGCATCATCACCACCCGCTCAACGCCTGCAAATTCTTGATAATATTCGGTATGACCGCTGAAATGGATGCCAGCTTCATTCATCACAGACTTTTGCACCGGTGCAGTTGCCACGCCGACACTTTTAGCTGACATGGCATAGTCCGCAGATCGTCGCAGTTGTTCTAATACATAAGCGGCATTGTTCGGGTTCAATTCACCTAATACCACAGGCCGATTGAGTGGCACATGTTCAACATACAGCTGACCTTTTTTTGAAGATGCGTCCTGTCCGGTATATTCAATCAACGCCACAGACAATTTCAATTGATCTGCACGGGCTTTCAGCATATTCAGATCGGCCAATACTACAATCGGACGTTCATCCACACGTTCTGCCAGACTCAGGCAAATATCAGGACCAATTCCGGCAGGTTCCCCGCTGGTGACATATAAAGGCAGCATCATCTTCTCAATTTGGCAAAGCTGAGAAATATTATAACCCGATCATATTCAGGCTGCAGCGATCATTGCAAAGCGTCCTTATAAATCAATATTTTGATACGATTGAAAGGATGGTTACAAATATA
Organism: Acinetobacter sp. F-1; assembly: GCF_022869025.1. Classification (NCBI taxonomy): domain Bacteria; kingdom Pseudomonadati; phylum Pseudomonadota; class Gammaproteobacteria; order Moraxellales; family Moraxellaceae; genus Acinetobacter; species Acinetobacter sp. F-1. The sequence continues at coordinate 50,533 of NZ_JAJKFX010000018.1, forward strand.
GTCATTGTTTTTGCGAGATATTCAGGTTTATGCCTTTCCTTATTTCAGGAGATTAGATAAAATACAGCGCTTGAAATTTCAATTTTCATTTGTGATTCTTCACGTATTCGTTTAGAATCGCGTCTCCTTTAGTTTGGACAGATTCCATAGTCCAAACCAACTATAATAGGTAGTGGTTTAATGAAAACTCTCAGCGCTAAGCCAGCTGAGGTTCAACACGACTGGTACGTTGTTGATGCTTCTGGCAAAACTTTAGGTCGCCTTGCGACTGAAATCGCTCGTCGTTTACGCGGTAAGCACAAGACTTCTTATACTCCTCACGTTGACACTGGCGATTATATCGTTGTAATCAATGCTGAAGAAATCACTGTGACTGGTAAAAAGTCACAAGATAAGAAATACTATCGCCACACTGGTTTCCCTGGTGGTATCCGTGAGACTAACTTTGAAAAGTTAATCGCTCACAAACCAGAAGCAGTTCTAGAAAAAGCTGTTAAAGGTATGTTACCTAAAGGTCCTCTTGGTTATGCAATGATCAAGAAAATGAAAGTGTATGCAGGTACTGAGCATCCACACGCTGCTCAACAGCCACAAGTTTTGGACATCTAAGGGATAACAGCACATGGCTACTAATTATGGTACAGGTCGCCGTAAGACCGCAACTGCACGTGTTTTCCTATCAGCTGGTACTGGTAAACTCGTAATTAACAACCGTACTCTTGAACAGTATTTCGGTCGTGAAACTGCTCGTATGGTGGTTAACCAACCTCTTGAGCTGCTTGAAGCAACTGAGAAATATGACCTTTACATCACTGTTGCTGGTGGTGGTATCGGTGGTCAAGCAGGCGCAATCCGTCACGGTATTACTCGTGCATTGATCGCTTCTGACGAGACTTTAAAACCTGCTCTTCGTCAAGCTGGTTTCGTTACTCGTGATGCTCGTGAAGTTGAACGTAAGAAACTTGGTTTACGTAAAGCTCGTAAACGTCCTCAGTTCTCTAAACGTTAATTCGTTTACCGAACCGGACAAAAAAGCCTTGGATTATTCCAAGGCTTTTTTTATAAGTATTCATTGTCAATATTGAAGGATATTTCTGCGGTTATTGTTCATGTATATCTTTACCCCAGCCCCCGTCATGGCACCAAAATGATTTACTCAGATAATAATTTGCTACGCCAATAACAATAAATAGCAGGATGATGAGCAGTTTAATAAGCATGCTGTTTTTCTCCAGATATTTTTCTTATAATCTACCTTGGCTCAAGCCGATTGATCTTTGATGCTTGGTGCTTTTTAGGTTGAATTTTAGTATCCTAGTCTATTCATTAGAACTTCATCAGGATTTATGTCAGTCGAAAGCGCGCCTCTTCAAGGAATTACCTTATATAGTCATGCCGATGACTTCCGTTCCCATTGGATTCGCTATGTGCTTACCGAGAAGCAAATTAAATACAACCTGATTCTGGTAGATACAGATGACGAGGATCTGGCCAGTCTCAATCCTTATAATCAGTTGCCGATGCTAATCGAAAATGAACTCAAATTATTCAATACTTCAATTATTTCTGAATATGTAGATGATCGCTATCGTCAGAATAAACTGTATGCCGATGCGCCGATGCCGCGCGCGGAGCAACGTCAATACATCTGGCGCTTTGAAAATGACTGGCTACAACTGGCCGATATCATGTTACGTCATCCAGACACCCTAGATAAAAAAGCCAAAAACCAGGCACAGAAGCAGTTACAAGATATCCTGACCTCATTGATGCCACTATTCCAGCATTTTCCCTATTTTATGTCTGAACAATTCAGTATTCTGGATTGCATGTTGGCACCAATTTTTATCCGCCTGAAACAGATGGGCATAGAATTACCGCAGCAGCAATGCCGTCCATTTTATTTATATTGCCAGCGAATTTTCAGTCGTCCTGCCTTTGTAAAATCTATGACATTGCAGGAAAAAAACCGTTATTCAGCACAAATCAAGAACCTGTAGAGAAACATCATGTCCGAACAAGAATTCAACCTTAGCCCTACTCGTCCCTATATGGCACGCGCAATCTATGAGTGGGTTTGCGATAACAATATGACGCCCTACTTGCTGGTCGATGCGACACGTCCAAATACCATGGTTCCTGAGCAGTTTATTAAAGATGGGCAGATTGTGCTGAATATTGTGCCTCATGCGGTACATGCGCTACATATGAGCAATGATGCAATTAGCTTCTCTGCTCGCTTTGGTGGTGTCTCTCGTGATATCTATGTCCCTATGGCAGCCGTACTCGGTATTTACGCACGTGAAAACGGCCAAGGTTTATTCTTTGATCCAAGTGAATATGAACATACACAAACCGATGAAGATGCTTTAAAATCAAGCACTGAAGAAAAACCTGAACAGCCAAAGAAAAAACCAACTTTAAGGTTATTAGATTAAAAAATAATGGAGCAAGTGAATGGCTTTTGATTTAGTACAATATTTTGTTGAACAGATAGAAACTCAAAAGCCTGAGCTTCTAAAAGACCATACGAAAGAAGAAAGACGAAAATATATAACTGAAATTAATGCCTTAACTTTAGGCAAACTGATTACCGAGTGGCGCAACAATCCACAAAAAATTTATAACGAAATTAATCATCCTGATGAATTATATATACTGGAAGTCGTGCGTCATCTGGCCACCCATTCGGAAAACCAGTCAGCTCTGGATCGAACTCAACTAGAACAAAGCACCTCGGAAATTTTCCATTTACAGCTCACTGAATTAAAACAGTTACATGATACCGGCAATCATAATCTTAACAGCATTCAAGAACTGCTCACCGGCCAGATTGAACATTTATCCGGTCAAGCAGATGATTGGGTTTGGACAACAAACAACCTAACAGAACTCAAAGGCTCTAAACCAATTGTACAAGAAGAGCTATCATTGGAGGCATCAATGAAGGAGTTTAATCAAATGGTAAGCCAGAATCATCAGCATCAAGATGTTGAAGACGTCGTTCTTGTAGAAACCCCAACATGGGCAAAGATTGTTGAACCCATCATCGCCATTGCAATTCTTTGGGTATTAATCGCAGCCGTAATGCGCGTATTTGGTTAAAATGAACTGCAATCAAAAACCAGCATTTTGCTGGTTTTTTTATTTGCCAAGATTTATAAGATCGGCCTATCAATTATTTTAGAGCAAGCCCAAGATTCAAGATCTCCTATCACTGCTATAAGAACAACCCTCCTAAGAAAGTTTTGATCAGCTTTGAAATATAAATATATTTAAGCACTTCAATAAGTTTGAGAAGCTCTAGTAGTTTCAATATTGCTTATTAAAAGTTCTTAAAAATCCCGCACACAAAAAAACACCCCCTGCTAATT
>NZ_JAJKFX010000019.1:0-50901 GCF_022869025.1 Acinetobacter sp. F-1
TTCTTGTGAAAGTGGTTCTTCACCATTTTTTCTAGCTTCTTCTACATATAGCTCATATGCAGACTTACCATTAAGACTATCTTTACTATCCAAAACGTTCGCTACTGCAGCAATAATTCCTGCCCCACTAGCCAAAGCTATTGGCCAAATGAACAAGGCTCCCTTATCTACTTCCGAAGTTGGATATAGTAAAGGCTCAATTTTATCGATCGGATTGTAACTTATAGTTTCAAAATCAAATAAATATAATTCTGAGTTTTCATTTCTAAAAACCAATGAACTTTCTTCTTTATCAAAGTTCTCAATTAATATTTTTTCACCATTTTTTAAAGTAATGGCAGCTTGATTATTTAAATATTCGATTTTTTCTATATCTTCGATTCTTATATCTACCAGAACTACAGACCCTTTATTTAATGATATTTTTCCCAGATACTCTTTTATTAATTGATTACTACCTTCAACTTTTGAAATAACTTGAACCTGCATAAAAAACCTCAAAAAACCAAGCATATTAGTTGGATTAAACTGTGATTCACCCCACTTTTCAAGTATTAATTATATATTTTATAAAGTTATTTTTAACCATCTATACTATGATGGCCATATAGTTAAGTTTTTCTAAAGCTCATTTTTTAAATGATTAATATACACTTGATAAGCAAGTAAATAATTTAGTTCTTAATTTTTAGCTTATAGAACATATTAAATATATTTAAAAATTACACAACTATGCTGCAATTAATCTATAAATTTTAAAAAATTTTATGATTATTAAAAACAAATTAAAAATATATATTATATAAAAAACTATTCTTATACTCTGCATTAAATTTTTGAAATACTTTAGTCTGAATTTATTTGGTTTATTTTATCTGAACTGCTATCGTCAACTAAATATCCGATTTCTAACAATGTTATTAATTCATGACTTATAAATTGAATGCCCGTCATCTGGTTTTAGACTTGTTATATGCGTCTCAAAATTCTACCGCCAGCATTAAACAGATGCTATGTGCAGCAGATCTATTAAGCATTTCTCACAATAGCCTGCGAGTTGCTGTAGCCCGATTGAATCAGGAAAATATCATTCAAGCTGTAGAGCGCGGCGTGTATCAATTGCTAGAAAAAAAATTTGATACTTCTTTTATCAGTTTAAACAAGCATCCCAATATGCAAATGGCGACCGCGTGGAATGGAAAATATGTACTGGTTTATACCGGTGCTTTGGGACGTGTAGATCGCACTGCATTATCCAAACGGGAAAAAGCACTAGGTTATTATGGCTTTCAGGAAATGGAGCAGAATGTTTTTATTCGTCCAGACAACTTAATGCTGAGCTTAACCGAATTAAAAGCGGCTGCAATCCAGTTTGGATTAGATCCAGATGCACGTTTTTTTCAAGTCAGTGAGATAGATCAGGAAATAGATGTCAGTGCACTTTGGGATGTTCAAGCCTTACATCAAACTTATCTGGAGGTGAATCAAGACATTCATCAATGGTTTGATCACTCTCAAAGCTTGCCTTTACCTGATGCAGCAAAAACTGCCTTCTATCTCGGTAAATCTGCCTTATTTAGTTTACGTGCCGATCCCCTACTTCCTGCAGAATGGATAGATGCCGAAGCTCGGCAACAATTTGAACTGGCGGTTCGTAAAATAGAAAAACAGGGGCAATTTTTATGGCAACAATATTTTAACAATCAGGGTGTATAACTTATTTCATATTTATTCACAAAAATAAATTGACTGTAATATTTAGGACAAATATATTGAAAGTAATGATAAGAACGCAATAGGCAAAACAATGAACACTAAGCTCAGTGTCACCGAATTTTTTAGCCGCGAAGAAATTAAAGAACTCACCACGACTTCTGACTTACATGGTGCTTGGTCTATAGCTTCAACTTGGGCTGTGATTGTGATGACCTTCGGTACAGTGGCCTATAGCTGGGAATATTTGCCCATTTGGGGAAAATTTTTAATGTGTGCAGTGGCATTGGCGATTTTGGCAGGTCGTCAGCTGGCCATGGCGATTTTGATGCACGATGCCTCACACCATAGCCTGTTTAAAACCAAATGGCTAAATACACATTTGACCGATTGGCTGTGTGCACGCCCAATCTGGAATGAGGTCAGCAAATATCGTCCTTATCATTTGAAACATCATGCTAAAACCTCTCAACCAGACGACCCGGATTTAGGCCTGGTGAAAAACTTCCCCATTACTCAAAGCTCATTATTCCGAAAATTCTTTCGCGACTTAAACGGGCAATCTGGACTTAAATTTCTGGCAGGTCGGGTATTGATGGATTTGGAGCTTTTGGAATGGAGTGTGTCTAACGATCCCAAACCTATTCCACGTGGCGATCGTAGCAAGGTAGATTTGGCCAAAAATCTGCTGAAAAACAGTTCCGGTATGCTGCTCGCGAATGCCACGATTTTCTCTGTGTTTTGGGCCAGTGGCCATCCTAAGCTGTATTTGCTATGGCCTTTGGCTTATATCACACCATTCCCTTTATTTATCCGTATTCGCGCAATGGCTGAACATGCGGGTCTGGAAACCAGTTATTCTGCCCTCAGCAATACCCGTACAACCCGCGCAGGTTATCTGGCACGGGCTTTTGTGGCACCGATTCATGTGAACTATCATATTGAACATCATTTAATGGCCGCTGTTCCGCATCAAAAGCTGGCGAAAATGCATCAAATGTTAAGAGAGCGTCAGTATGTCGATGCTCCACCAAGTTATTTGGATGTCATCCGTTCACTTCTAAAAAACAATTAAGCCCTGCGATGCTCAGATGATTATATTTCAGTGCTGATGGGTCGAATGCCCTCGTTGTTCCGGTGGACAATTTTCTGCCTCAATCTGTAAAGTCATTTCAGTAATATGATGCTGATGGCTCAACATTTCAAAAGCCTGATGACGCAGTTTCTGATAATCTACATTCGGTGCAACCAAATGTACCGTCAACATGACTTTTTTGGAAGTAATCGCCCAGACTTTAAGCTGATGAATATCTTGTACGCCTTCGAGTGCTAAAAGATCATGACGCAGTTTTTCAATATCAATTTCATCTGGCACTCCTTCCAGCAGAATATTGATACTTTGTTTGAGCAAAATCCAGGTGCGTGGCAAAACCCAAAATCCGATCAATACGGCAATCAGTGTATCTACCCACATCCAGCCAGTAAAATAAATCAGCAGCGCCCCGATCATCACGCCGACTGACCCCAATGCATCACTCAGCACCTCCAGATAAGCCCCTTTGATATTTAGACTTTCCTGACTACTCGACACCAGAATTTTCATCGAAATCAGGTTAATGATGAGTCCTAAGCTCGCCACAACCATCATCCCCAGACTCTGGATTTCTGGAGGATTGCTTAAACGTTGATAGGCTTCAAATAAAATATAAATCGCCACCACAAAGAGCATCAAGGCATTAAACAAGGCCGCCAGAATTTCAAAGCGTTGATAGCCAAACGTGCGTTTGTTATCTGCCGGTTTTTGCCCAATCTTGATGGCCGCCAGCGCAATGGCCAGTGCAGCAGCATCGGTAAACATATGTGCTGCATCAGAAAGCAAGGCCAGACTTTGCGTCATAAAGCCGGCGATCACTTCCACAATTAAAAAGCTGGTCGTGAGTGCCAGAGCAATCGATAATTTTTTGATATTTTTCGCAGTCACAGTGACATGACTATGCTCATGATGATGTGAATTCCCCACCCCGCACTCCTTAATAATGATGCAACAAGGACATTATTTCTCGTAATTTTCCACACAGTTCTGATTTATATTACGCTTGATTTTTATCTATTTAAGTCTTTTTTGTATCCTCTAGTTGATAAGTTTTGGCAGCTTAAAGCTTGAGCTTTTCATTTTCTGTTAGCCACGCCTGAACTGAAGCACGCTGGAAATTTCGCTGGATATATACCTGAATTTTATCAGGCAGTTCAATCTGCTGGCTAAGCAGGCGATGCAGCATAAAGGCCAGATCAAAATCTGCAATTGACCACTGTTCAGTGAGCCAGCGTTCACTGAGCAAGCTCTCTGTGACTGCCAATAAACGCTGAATATCTTGCAAGACTTCGGCTGATGCAATAAAAAGTCCTTTAGGCGCAACAAAGATTGAGTCTGAAGGCATGGTCTGGCGGATTGCCATAAAATCAGTTTTGACTAAAGCCTGAACTGCACGGCATTTTGCTCTGGCCTGACTCTCTCTGGGGTATAAAGCTGGATAATCTGGCGCCGGAAAAGCATCTTCCAGATATTCTGCAATCGCCCAAGATTCAAATAAATGAAAATCATCCATCACCAGACAAGGGACTTTTCTACTGGGGCAAATTCTGCGATATGCCATGCTTTGTTGTTCCAGTTGATCTAGATCAACCGTTTTTTCCTGAAAATTCAGGCCTTTTTCTTTTAAAGCGACGTAAACTGACATGACATAGGGACTGATACGTTTTTTATCGATATAGAGACAGATATTGTGCATTTTTTCTTCCTCAGTCTTTTTATTCTATATTCACCTCTACTCTACTGCCTTTCTAGTGGGAAATGAAATTGGGCTGCATAATGATACAAAGCCGGTTCAGAGCCCTGCACCAGGATTCACTATTCAGATTGAGAATATCTTGCTTCATAAATTACGGGATTAAAAAGACTTCTATTTTTTTACAGAATGACGTTAAATAAATATTTCCCGTTTTAGATTAAATGACCATGCTGAACCTGGACCATTTCCCCGATACTGTATATGCAATCCAACATCTCGCTTTTGAAGACCTCGGTGCTTGGGAAGATGTATTTTATCAGCTGGGGCTACGTGTCCGCTATTTTGAAGCCGGGATTGATGACCTGCGTAAGGCTTATGAACATCCTGGTTTAACCGTAATTCTCGGTGGCCCAATTGGGGTTTATGAAACAGAAAACTTTCCTTTCTTACAAGCAGAAATAGACCTGCTTAAAGTACGTTTGGATAAGAATTTACCCACTTTAGGAATCTGTCTGGGTGCTCAATTGATTGCACATGCGCTTGGTGCCAAAGTCTATGCAGGACAGAGCAAAGAAATGGGCTGGTCTAAGCTCAGTCTTGCAGCTATCGAGAATAATCCACTGCGAAATCTGGAAAATATTGAAGTGCTACATTGGCACGGTGATACCTTTGACCTACCTGAACAGGCTGAATTACTGGCAAGTACTGAGCTTTATTCAAATCAGGCCTTTCGTATAGGCAGTAATATTCTGGCACTACAATTCCATCCTGAAGTCGCCAGTGATAGTCTGGAAAAATGGCTGATTGGCCATAGCTGTGAATTGAGTCAGGCTAAAATTGATATTCCTGCACTACGCGCTGCCAATCTTCAGTTTGCGCCTGTACTGGAAACTACCTCGCAAACTGTACTAGAGCAATATCTGACGCAATTAAATATCGTATCCTAGTCTCAGATAAATTCTAGGCTAAACTCTTCCTCTCGACTGTAGAAATATTATGAGCGCATTATTCGGCATTGCCGTGATTCATTTTTTTGCCCTGATTAGTCCAGGACCGGACTTTTTCTTTGTCACACAAAGTGCCATCCGGCAGTCCAGAAAGCATGCTTTATGTGCAGCCCTCGGTATTTCATTGAGCATTCTGGTCTGGTCAATTTGTGCACTTGGCGGCCTGCATTTTTTATTTCAGAAAATGGTCTGGTTACAGCAGATCTTAATGCTATTGGGTGGATTATATCTGCTCTATCTGGGCAGTTTGATGTTGAAGTCGAGCTTTAAGACACCTCTACCTTTAACAAATTCGAAAGCAGAAGCTCTTTCTATCGTTCAGCCGTCGTATCTTAAATTATTGCTGCAAGGTTTTTTCACCAACATGGCCAACCCCAAAGCCCTGATTTACTTTAGCAGTGTATTTGCATTGGCGATTAGCCCTAATGCAAAACTATCAGAACAATCTTCTCTTTTAGCTCTGGTCTTTATCGAAAGTTTGCTCTGGTTTACGGTTGTAGCCATTATTTTTTCAATGCCGAAGATGACGACTTATTATCAAAAATTTGCCAAATGGATTGATGGAGTTACAGGCGGGATCTTTATCAGTTTTGGCTGTCTGCTGATTCTGAATCGTGATTAGATCTAAGTCATTTTATTTGATAAAAAAGCACCTGAATCAGGTGCTTTTTCATACTACCCATACAGAGAATCTTATTTCTTTGTAGGCGCAGGTACAGTGGCTTCAGTGGTAATCTGAACAGTAATTTTATCACCCACACTCGGTACGTTTGCTCCTAAACCAAATGCAGAGCGGTCAAATGAAGTGGTTGCATTGAAACCAATTGCTGGAACTTTCATCATTGGATGTTCAGCCTGTTTGTTTAAAACAGCATCCAATACCACAGGTTTGGTCACGCCTTTAATAGTTAAGTCACCAGTAATTTTGAAGTTCTTTTTGTCCTGTGTTTCTACTTTGGTACTTTTAAAGCTGATGTTTGGATATTTTGCTGCATCAAAGAAATCTGCTTTCTTTAAGTGATCATCTAAAGCTGTCACGTTGGTATTAATACTGGATACTGGAATTGTCACATGCACAGCTGACTTTGCCGGTTGTTTATTGTCTACCACGATTTTGCCCTGAATATCAGAGAAATTACCAGATGGCGTAGAAAAACCGAAATGATCCCAGCTAAATACGGCTGCAGTATGGGTCGGGTCAATTGTATAGGTTACTGGTTTTGCAATAGAAAATGTTGCTACAGATGAAACCGCTAAGCCTAATACTAATGTTTTGAAATTCATGTTTTTATCTCTCGTTTTGGATGTTATTCAGTGTATAGAATTCAGAAATATTTACAGCTCTAAAGATAAAACGTTTTGTTGCAGCGATGAAACGATAAATTTGTAAGTTATTTTTTAAATTTCTATTATTAATCCATACGGTATTGGATAAATCCGGTCTTTTTGGCCACTTTATCATAGAGCATTTGTGCCTGACGATTTGATTCATGCGTAAGCCAGTAAACGCGGTCACAATTACGCTGTTCTGCCACCTGATAAACGTGTTCAATCAACTTGCAAGCGATACCTTGACCTCGATACTGCGAAGGCACAAATAAATCCTGCAAATAAGCATAAGGTCGTAGCGTCCAACTGCTGTCATGCTCGACCACATGTACAATGCCCACCACTTTTTCATCAAGCAATGCGGCAAAGCCATACATCGAATCTAGCTCAGTACTGTGTAATTTCGCCCAGGTATTTTCACTGACCTCGTCACAGATCTTCGCATGATAAAAAGCCTGATATTCTTGCCATAAAGGCAGCCATTGGTACTGGGATATTTGCTCTAAAGATTTGATCTGAATCTGGGAATTTATTTTCATGTTTACCAACTTCTTTTGCCTATTTCATCAAAATAAACCGTTTCGATAGGGTGCTGAGTTCTATAGCGGGTTATAAACTTATCTTTATCTCATCTGGTTTTGATAAGCAACTTCCAGACAAAAATTATCTGACATAAAAAAAGCCCCAATCAGGGACTTTTTTAGTATTTTAGCTTTACAGTTTTTCAACCAGAATACGATCAACCTGTTTTAGGCCAGTCGTCTTTTCATGGTTTTTACGACGGACTTTGATGACTTTTTCTTCTGCGAGTTCTTGCAGCATTAACTCAACCGCCATCATGGCCTCAAGAGGTAAATCCTGCCCGATCCATTTCTGTTCGCCTGCATCCATCAGAGTAATTTCTTCGCTAATTTGCTCGTACAAGCTCATGTTCATCTCACTTTTTTGCATTCAATTATCAAGAGAACTCTTCAACTCTTGTCACATGAAAACAGAGCTAAAAAGACCAAAAACAAAAAGACGCCCCAAAACTGGAACGCCATTTTAAACTTTTAAGGGGCTGATTAAGCAGTAATTTCTTTTACTGCTGCAACAACGGCTTCAGTGGTAATACCAAAGTGCTGGAACAAGTCTTTTGCAGGTGCAGATTCACCATAAGTACTCATACCAATCACGCGACCATCTAGACCAACGAATTTCCACCAATAATCTACATGCGCTGCTTCAACCGCAACACGCGCACGAATATTGGATGGAAGAACCGCTTCACGGTACGCTGCATCTTGCTTCATGAATTCTTCAGCACATGGCATAGACACGACACGCACGCCCTCAAGCTGTGCATAAGCTTCCATTGCCAAAGCAACCTCTGAACCTGTTGCAATAATAATCGCTTTTAATTCGCCTTTTTCTTCAGCCAATACATAACCACCTTTCGCAGCGTTCTCAATTTGTGTTTGAGTACGAGTTTGGAAAGCTAAGTTTTGACGAGAGAAGATTAACGCTGTCGGACCCTCAGAACGAGTCAATGCAGACTTCCAAGAAATTGCGGCTTCAACGGTATCACATGGACGCCAGGTATTCAGGTTTGGTGTACCACGTAAAGATGCAATTTGCTCGATTGGCTGATGCGTAGGACCATCTTCACCGAGACCAATAGAGTCATGTGTGTACACATGAATCACACGTTGCTTCATCAAGGCAGACATACGTACCGCATTACGTGCATATTCCATAAACATCAGGAATGTAGCCACATAAGGAATGAAACCGCCATGCAGCGCAACACCATTGGCGATTGCAGTCATACCGAATTCACGCACGCCATAATGTACGTAGTTACCCGCTGCATTGTCTTGTACACCTTGCGCACCTTTCCACAGCGTCAGGTTAGAACCAGCCAAGTCCGCAGAACCGCCTAGCACTTCTGGCAATAATGGAACCAGTGCTTGCAATGCATTTTGGCTTGCTTTACGTGTCGCGATGGTTTCAGCTTTAGCATTCACTTCAGCGATATAAGCATCTGCTTTTGCAACGAAGTCCGCTGGCAAATCACCTGACATACGGCGTTTTAGCTCTGCCGCTTCAGTCGGATATTTTGCAGCATAGGCAGCAAATGTTTCATTCCACGCTGCTTCAGTTTTAGCGCCCTTGTCTTTGGCATCCCAAGCTGCATACACATCTTCAGGAATAACAAATGCTTCGTCAGTCCAGCCTAATGCTGCACGCGTCAAGACAATTTCATCATGCCCGAGTGGCGCACCATGGCTGTCTTCTTTACCTTGCTTGTTTGGTGAACCCAAACCAATCACTGTTTTACAGATAATGATGGTTGGCTTAGCAGTTTCAGCTTTAGCTGCTAAAGTTGCAGCACGAAGCGCTTCGCTATCATGACCATCTACTTTAAGTACTTGCCAGCCGTAAGCCAAGAAACGTTGTTCGGTATCGTCAGAGAACCAGCCTTCCACTTCACCATCAATCGAGATACCGTTGTCGTCATAATAGGCAATTAACTTACCAAGACCTAAGGTACCTGCCAATGAACACACTTCATGTGAAATACCTTCCATCAGGCAGCCATCGCCCAGGAAGCAGTAAGTAAAGTGATCCACAACCTGAAGGTCATCTTTATTAAATTGTGCGGCTAAGGTTTTTTCAGCCAGCGCAAAACCAACAGCATTGGCGATCCCTTGACCTAGAGGACCAGTCGTCGTTTCAATCCCGGGTGCATAACCCAATTCCGGGTGACCAGGTGTTTTAGAATGAAGTTGACGGAATGCTTTTAGATCTTCAATCGAAAGATCGTAGCCCGTTAAATGAAGCAGTGCATATTGAAGCATAGAGCCATGGCCATTTGACAATACAAAACGGTCACGGTTAGCCCAATTCGGGTTGGTCGGGTTGTGGTTCAGGAATTCACGCCAAACCACATCAGCGATATCTGCCATCCCCATTGGAGCACCTGGATGTCCTGAGTTTGCTTTTTGCACAGCATCCATTGCCAATACACGAATTGCGTTTGCAATACGACGTTCATTAAGCGGGGTTGTCATAAATCAGAGTCCAAAATATTCAGAAATAGGAAATGATGAAAAGACTTTCAAAACTATGGTCTATTGTCTTAAAAAAACAGCGAGGGGTAAAGACTAAGCAACAACATTTATCAGTTTATTAGTCTTGTATTTCCTTATCGGGTAATTATTCCACATTTTTCTCTCTAGTTCTGTTTTCTCTGGTCACTTTTGCGAGGGATTTATTAGACATGATAGTTAGCATATTGTTGTCTGATTGAGCTTTTCAACCCTGCATTTTTTAGAATTGACTGTTATTTCGTTTTTAATCTAAAGTCGGCTCCATCCGTTTAAAGAGAGATGTGTCATATAATTTTCTCGTCGATGATGAAGAGCATTGATGATTCATTCTTATCAATAGATCGATCAACTATGTATTTTTTAGATGAAAAGCTTACATCTATTTAGGCTCAATCATAAGCAGCAAGCGTGCTTAGCGCCCCTGGCAGCTTTTAGGTAAATAGCGCTGATAAATATCAGTCGAGAAGCATTTTCCCGTATAGACATCAAATGCAATTGATTTACCCCGAATCGCTGCATCTAGGCCTTGCTGTCGCAGCTTAAACTCAATTCGGCATGTCGCATTAATCACCACTTTTTCGATATATCGTGTATTCCCTCCAATCTCGCGTCCAGCATCACAATGCTGGCCTGAGGCAATGAACTGAGTTCGATATGTGCCAGCCTGCTCAAACACTTCAGCCAGTTGAGCGCGTACCACATAGCCCTGATAGCTCATAAACGCCATGGTGGCTAAAATCGCCATCATCGTCAGTACAATCATCACCTCAATTAAGGTAAATACCTTTTGATACATCATGACTTATCTCCGTACAGTCTTACTTCAAGAAGCCCATACAAAAAGAATCTTGGCCATGCTTAACCGGCCAGTAGTGAAACCTTAGGCCTAATATGCAGAGAAGCCGATGCAACAACAATACAGCTAGTCGAATCATGTTGAATCACATGCGAGCGTATTAATGTAATAATCATTTTCCTGAAAATTACTCAGATTTTAGCTTTATATTTTTCCAATCAGCGATCTTTTAAAATTTATTCGAGAATATAACTGTTTAATTTTGCTACATCTGGGAAAATCCGGATTAATTTGTCGCTCCTTGCCAAATCAGCAATGACGGTTAAATCGACATATCAATTTTTTTAATTCTATTAATCAATTAAAAACACAATAATTTGAAACAATTTCGACCAATTTTGTCGTGTTAAGCTAGTCCTAGAGCGCAACTCGATGTAACATATCGGGTCTTTAAAATTAACTGTGATAGGACTATGCGCGAGTACGCTGTATTTACTTCGGAATCTGTAAGCGAAGGCCATCCAGATAAAATGGCTGACCAAATCAGTGACGCTATTTTGGATGCAATCTTAAAAGAAGACCCTTATGCACGGGTTGCTTGTGAAACGCTTGTAAAAACAGGTGCGGTTGTACTTGCCGGTGAAATCACAACGACGGCCAATATCGATTTTGAAGCGGTAGTACGCCATACCGTGAACGGTATTGGTTATCACCATTCTGATCTGGGTTTTGATGGTTCGACCTGTGCCGTAATCAACATGATTGGCAAACAGTCACCTGAAATTGCTCAGGGTGTAGACCGTCAGAAACCTGAAGATCAAGGTGCCGGCGACCAAGGTTTGATGTTTGGTTATGCCAGCCGTGAAACTGACGTTTTAATGCCTGCGCCAATTACCTATGCACATCGCTTAATGGAAAAACAAGCAGAGCTTCGTCGTAATGGAACTTTGCCTTGGTTACGCCCAGATGCGAAAAGCCAAGTGACCTTTGCTTATGAAAATGGCAAACCTGTTCGTTTAGATGCTGTGGTTTTGTCGACTCAACACGATCCTGAAATTTCACAAGCCAATCTTAAAGAAGCTGTGATTGAAGAAATCGTGAAGAAAATCATTCCTGCCGATATGTTCCATGCAGAGACCAAATTCCACATCAACCCAACGGGTATGTTCGTGATTGGCGGCCCTGTCGGTGACTGTGGTTTGACAGGTCGTAAAATTATCGTAGATACCTACGGTGGTATGGCGCGTCATGGCGGTGGTGCTTTCTCTGGCAAAGATCCATCTAAGGTTGACCGTTCTGCTGCCTATGCAGGGCGTTATGTAGCAAAAAATATCGTTGCGGCTGGTCTTGCAGACAAGTGTGAAATCCAGGTGTCTTATGCAATTGGTGTTGCTGAACCCACTTCAATTTCAATCAACACTTTTAATACTGCAAAAGTATCTGAAGAATTGATTATTGCCTTGGTTCGTGAGCACTTTGACCTACGCCCATATGGCATTACCCGCATGCTGGATCTGATTCAGCCAATGTATAAGCAGACTGCGGCTTATGGTCATTTTGGCCGTGAAGGCTCTGATACGGCCTTTACTTGGGAAAAAACCGACAAAGTGGAAGCGCTTAAAGCCTCTGCTGGTCTCTAATTTTCTCTTTAAAAAGCCCGCACCCTGCGGGCTTTTTTTATGACTGGGATTTTATTGCTTAAAATCATCTTTTTTATACGACTGACAGCTTAAATCGCAAGATTAATAATATACCCTGTTCACCTCCATCATCCTTGAATGCTTATTAAATTAGAAATTTCTTAGTTTCTGGATCTGACTCATCTAATACACTTAAAACAACTTATTAAATAAGTTATGAGCGAGTTAAAGCAGCATAAGTATTGAAAAAAGTTACAGTTAATCAACAAATTTTGATCTATTTTCTAGCATAAACTTTAAGAAATGACTGTTAAATTAGTTGGCAGCTATACAACAACAAGGGATATTACTCGATGAATAAATTAATGATTGCTTTAGGTTTAGTGGCAACTGTTGCCTTGGTCGGCTGTAACAAAGATAAAGCACCTGAAACCGGGGCAACGACAGGTGAGCATTTAGAAAATGCAGCAGATCAAGCCGGTCATGATATGCAAGATGCAAGCCGTGAAGCTGCGGTAGACACTGAAAGAGCCTTGGATAATGCAGCGGAAAATACAGCTCAAGCAGCTGACGAAGCTGCTGCTGCAACGTCTCGAGCAGCAGATGCTACTGCTGAAGCAGCACGAAAAGCCACTGCGGCCACTGCAGCTGCGGTTGAAGAAGGTGCTGGCAATGTTCGAGAAAAAGCTGAAAACTGATTTTAGCTCTCAGTTTAATGCTTAAAAAGCCTGCGATTCAATTTGCAGGCTTTTTTATGTACTTCATTTGAAAACCCAGAAACTCAAAAATGCTCGATACTGATCTATAGGCATAAAACCATACGATTAAATCTGCAATTTATTTAAGCTGCTTAAGTATAGAGAATTACAGAATAATGAAATGTTCCATTAGATTTATTTTTATAATTCACTCCCATCAATCAGATAAAGTGATAAAACTTATCAACTATAAGAATGACTTAATACTCACTCATTGGCCAAAATGGGCTGCATTTAAGCTGAAATTCAGTAGAATACCAGCCTTTATTTTTAAAATTTAATCTCCCATGTCAGTCATTGCTGCTGCTTCCCAACGGTCGAATATTTCGGTCTGGGTGGCTTTTATTTTACTTGTGATCGGTACAATCGGTGCCTATCAGATCGTTGGCTTAAATCAGGCCTTGTTATTTTTAATCGGTGGTGCGCTAGGCATGACCCTGTACCATGCCTCATTTGGTTTTACCTCGAGTTGGCGCGTCTTTATCAAGGAACGTCGCGGTCGTGGTCTGCGTGCACAAATGATTATGCTCGCTCTAGCAGTATTGTTATTCTTCCCGGCTTTAGGTGCGGGTGAATTGTTTGGCAACCCGGTCACAGGTAACGTCAATCCTATTTCCATGTCAGTCATGATTGGTGCCTTTATTTTCGGCATCGGCATGCAGCTCGGTGGTGGTTGTGCATCGGGTACGCTGTATACCGTGGGTGGTGGTAGTGCACGTATGCTGGTAACACTCTTGTTCTTCTGTATCGGCTCTGTGATTGCAACCTCACACTTAGACTGGTGGTTTGCCCTGCCGCATCTGGAACCTATTTCTCTGGTACAGAGTTTAGGGGTGATGCCTGGATTACTGCTGAGCTTTGTTATTTTTGCACTGATTGCTGCGGCGACTGTTTATTTCGAAAAGAAACGTCATGGTCGTCTGGAAGTAGAACCAAGCAGTGAGCATCAAGGCTGGAAACGCTTTATTCGTGGTCCATGGCCTCTGATTTGGGGCGGGATTATTCTGACCCTGCTCAACTTTGCGACGTTGGCACTTGCAGGTCGTCCTTGGGGCGTGACTTCTGCCCTGGCAGTTTGGGGTGCAAAAGGCGCCACTTTAGTGGGTGTTGATGTAACTGCATGGGATTATTGGCAGAAAGCTGGCAATGCCAAAGCACTTGCAGAGTCGTTGTGGTTTGATATTACCTCGATGATGAACTTTGGCATCATGCTCGGTGCTTTGCTGGCAGCCAGTCTGGCTGGTAAATTTGCCCCGAATTTCAACATTCCGAAACGCTCGCTCATTGCTGCTGTTGTCGGTGGCATCATGCTCGGCTATGGTGCACGCCTGGCTTATGGCTGTAATATTGGTGCGTATTTCAGTGGCATCGCTTCAGGCAGTTTACATGGCTGGTTATGGCTGGTGTTTGCCTTTATCGGTAATGGTATTGGGGTGAAACTTCGTCCAATCTTCTTCCCGGAAGAAAAACCACAAGCTGAAAAAATTACAGGTTGTTAATCATTTAAATTAAAAAGCCCATCTTAATGATGGGCTTTTTTATCTTTAAGATTTAAAGCGCGGCTTTTAAATTACAACCATAACCCATGGTCTGCTGAACCTGACGATAAGTGGTATAGCGATCCAGAATAAAAGTATAGAAGTGATCGGCATTCGAAAAATTGTCTTTTAGATTTTCATTGGCAGCATTCGGCAATTGGATGCCATCGACCAGTTCCAGATTATAATGCCCCAAACGATACATATCGGCAAAATAAGCATTCATCATATCGCAATAGGCAATTTTACTTGGTTTTAATGCCGTACTGCTGACCAAATGACGGTTTAAAGTTTGCAGATTATTCACATCTAAAGGAAACTGGTGTGAGAAAGCAATACTTTCTAGTTTTTTAAATTTCTGAAAATCCTGAGTCAATTGGCTATTGAGTGCATCAAAACGTTGCTGCAATTCCTGCGCTGTCTGAACCTGATATTTGACTGGATCGACGACCGGTTTTTGTGGCTCTTTCGAGCATGCGGTTAATCCAATGAGCAGCGCCAATGACGTTAGCCATACCTTCATATCTATGCACTCAATCTAAATATAAACGCTTATTATGCCTGAAAGATGCCAGATGTACTGTTTAAAGTGTTTTCTCATTCATATAACGCCAGTAGCGTTTCGGCACATATTGAATATGCAGTTTCATATTGTTACGTGTCTGAATATTCACACTATTAAAATAATCTTTCCAGAGCTGATCATACAGCCATTCATCATCATCCAGTTCGATACTGAATGACTGACTGTGCCCAATCTGGATTTGTGAATCAATTGCTTCAGCATTCATCTCGACCTGATGTACCTGCTCTAAATCATAATAAATCCCATAATTGCGCAGCTCATCATAAATCAGCCAGGATTGATCCTGATAGCGCTCCTGAAAATGTCGGGAAATAATCGGTAGAACATTAAAGTCTGGCTTAACCAGACTCAGGAATAGTCCATCCTTGGCCTTTTTAAAGCGTACAAATGCCTCCATACGGTGCTTTTCCCGTCCGACTTGCTTGGCCCATTGCGACATACCGATAACCGCATGATGACCATAATCTTTATCGACAGGTCGCTGGTTTTTAAATACATAAACCGCGAAATCAAATAGAATCTGAAACGCTGCTTCTTGTTCCGACAGAAAAGTATAGTAAAAGGCACGCAAGCTGCTGGAGGAGACTTTTTGCTTGAGCCCCTGCCAGACTCGCTGTCCATGCTCATCATTAGAGCTAACATAAATAAATTCATCAAACAGGCCATTTTGTGCTTGTGGATTGGCAGTGATGCGGGCATTCAATTCCTTAAACTCAAAAGCCCGAAATACACAACTGAGCAAGCCGGTCATGCTGCCATCAAAACAGTAACAGGCCATCAGAATGCCAGTCCAAGCTGTGGTGAAAGCTGCTGCTGATATTTAGATTGGCCAGACTGTAAAATTTGCTGACGGATCTGATGCGATTGCTGATCTTTCTTAAATTTTGGCGTATCAGCACAGCGGATAAAATGCTGTGCGCGGTTATATGCCACACCCATGCGTTTTAGCTGATCGATATGAATCTGACCAAAACGGCGTGCCTGTACAATTTTTTTGGCCGAACGTACCCCAATACCCGGTACACGCAAAATTATTTTATAGTCGGCATGGTTAATATCAACTGGAAAAGCTTCAGGATGTCGCAAGGCCCAGCTGAGTTTGGGATCAATATCCAGATCCAGATTCGGATGCTGGTCATCGACAATTTCATCGGCAGAAAATTCATAAAAACGCATTAACCAGTCGGATTGATATAGACGGTTTTCTCTTAATAATGGCGGCGCTGAACCGACAACCGGTAAGGCTTTTTCTTCAGGATTAATCGGAATATAGCCGGAAAAATACACCCGTTTCAGCTTAAATTCCTTGTAATGCCGATCGGCCATTAAAATAATGTCTTGGTCAGTTTCACTGTGTGCGCCCACCACCATCTGTGTGGTTTGTCCGGCAGGTACAAATTTTGGCACCGATTTAATCAATTTGCGTTCATCTTTGAGCTGGATCAGTCGATCCCGCACAATCCCCAAATCTTTTTGTACTTCGGCATGGGTTTTTTCAGGCGCAAACTTCTGTAATCCGGCTTCAGTCGGCATTTCCAGATTAATACTCATGCGGTCTACGTATAGTCCGGCTTCGGTAATGATTTCCTGAGATGCACCCGGAATGGTTTTCAAATGAATATAGCCATTAAAGTTTTCTTCCAGTCGCAGTTTTTTCACCACCTGTAGCATCCGCTCCATGGTGTGATCCGCCGATTTGAAAATACCCGAGCTTAAAAACAGACCTTCAATATAATTACGGCGGTAAAAGTTCATGGTCAAATCCACCACTTCCTGCACGGTAAATGCTGCTCGCTTGACGTCATTGGAACGGCGCGAAACACAATAAGAGCAATTAAAAATACAGACATTGGAAAATAGAATTTTCAGCAAGGAAACGCAGCGGCCATCTTCGGTGTAGCTATGACAAATACCATTGCCGGTATTTCCTACCCCTTTGTCTTTATTTTTACGATTGCTTCCACTGGATGAACAGGACACATCATACTTGGCAGCATCGGCTAAAATTTGCAGTTTTTCACGGATACGATCAGACATGAGCTCAGAAAGATTTGACCAAAATGCTATTATAAAGTCTTCAATTGCAGCGCTATAGTTGATCTGTCTGGCTAGCGACATAGCGTGTCGTGAGAAATGTAAATGACAGCTAAGCAAAGTTTAAGTATTTCAAAATAAAATAACTAATATGATTTGCTTAATTTTGAACTCAAGGGCAAAGTAAAAACATAACAAGGAGCAAATCTATGTCTTTATTAGAAAATCTCGGAATTAAACATCCTATTTTCTTGGCGCCGATGGCAGGTGTCTCTACAGCTGAACTTGCAGCTGAAGTGTCCAATCAAGGCGGCTTGGGTTCACTCGGTTTGGGAGCCAGCAGCATCGAGGCAGCACGACAACAGATTTTAAAAACTCAAGAATTGACAGACTGCCCTTTTCAGGTGAATTTTTTCTGTCATGACAGTGTGCCCCTAGATGAAGCTGTCGCGCAGGCATGGATCGCACAGTTTAAAAATAAATTTATTGAATATGGGGCGCAGCCACCCGAGCATTTAAACTGTATTTATCCGAGCTTTAAAGACAATGATGACTTCCTGAATCTGGTGCTGGAAACCAAACCACGGGCGGTCAGTTTTCATTTTGGCATTCCGCATCCGCATCAGATTCAAGCCTTAAAACAGGCAGGAATTTTAACCATGGTTTCTGCGACCAATTTTGCCGAAGCCAAAGCCATCGAAGCTGCCGGAATTGATATTATTATTGCCCAAGGCATTGAAGCCGGCGGTCATCGTGGAATTTTCAGTACCAAATTCGATGCTTCGGTCAAAACCTCTAATCTGGTGAAACTGATCAAACAGCATTGTTCCCTGCCGATTGTAGCGGCAGGCGGGATTATGGACGGCCAACAGGCAAGACAAATGCTGGATTTCGGTGCCGATGCCGTGCAACTTGGCACTGCATTTGTACAGTGCAAATCGTCCAATGCTAACGAGGCTTATCGTAAAGCCCTGCTTTCCAAGCCACTCACTCAAGTCAGTGCCAGTATTTCCGGTCGCCCTGCTCGCGGAATCATCAACCACTGGCATATGGATGTCGACACACCCGATCGTCTGGATGTGCCGGCTTATCCTTATACCTATGATCTGGCCAAGCAATTACATGCTGCTGCAGCCAAACAAGACGATCAGGGTTATGGCGCGTTCTGGGCAGGCTCAAATGTGGCACAAATTCGTGAAATGGAAGCGTCTGATCTGATCAATCAGCTGGTGCTGGAAATGAAACATCTCTAAAATTTATCAGCATAAAAAACCTCTCTAATTAGAGAGGTTTTTTATTCAGTCGGACTTAGCGGGTAAGTCGATGCCAGGCATCTTTGACTGCAAACTTGGCTTCTTCCCAATTTAAGCGGGATTCACCTTTCACCTGTTCCCACTTGGTCCGTAGTTCAGGTTCCGCATGATCAAAATCTGTATCACGATCATACATGGCACGGTTTTCATAACCTACGCGATAAGCGCCGCGATAGTCACGATCATAGTCTAGATCGCTGTAGGTATTCCGCGTTTCATTAAAATACGGGCGATTATGATACTCATCGCGCCAGTAATTATCTTCGGCAATCAACTGGTCGGGATGCTGATAATTATCTGCCTCACTTCGAACTTCTGGATGCTGGTAGTTATCTGCCTGTTTTTGGCGATCTGATGTTGCAATATCATTACCGGCAATGCCACCAACCACACCACCGATAATGCCGCCCACCACTGCACCTGGAGGACCACCGACCAGACCTGCAACGGCCCCTACAGCAGCACCACCTACTGTACCCGCACCGGTCGCGGCCAGATTATCTTTGCCTTCATTCATATCTGGCACATTCGGATTATCTTTTTCAGGAGTATTTAAATCCGGACGTGCATTGGCATCAGTAGGATCTATATTTAAGCCTTCGCTGCGTTCTTGTGGCAATTCCGTTGACGTTTTATGGCTAAATTCTGTGACTGGACGATTGGTATTTGTCATTACAGATCTCCCTTGGTGATGACTACAAACAAGAAGGATCACCTCCTGTTCATATTAGATGAATCCATCATAGAACAAGTTTAAGTAAGCAATGTCCAAGTCCTGTCCGGTTTAAGTCAACAAAATGTTGTGCTATGTATTTGACCGGCTTAAGTGTAAACAGCGTGCTAAAATCGACGCGCTCAAGATAAAAAAGGTAGTATTTCTACACAAAACATATTTCTTGATTGCGTCCTACTAGCCTGCCATCATTTGGTCTCTAATAAATTGACCTGTTCGACCTGAACATCACTCATAGTCAAACCATGTTCAAGTAAAGTATTAAAATAATCTTCTACTACACGATATTGATCAGCTGTATTTTCTACCTGATACATGCCCTGACGAAACTCGTTGCTTGAACGCAGACCTTTGGTATACCAGGCAATATGTTTCCGGGAAATTCGGCAACCGGAATACTCGCCATAAAACTCATATAGCTCAGCCAAATGTCCCAATAGAACATCCTTAACTTCTGTAATACTCGGCGCATCCAGATGTTGGCCAGTTTTTAAATAATGGGCAATTTCACGAAAAATCCAGGGACGACCTTGTGCTGCACGTCCGATCATGATGGCATCTGCACCGGTATAATCCAGTACGTATTTGGCTTTTTCAGGACTGTCAATATCTCCGTTGGCAATCACGGGAATATTCAACATGTCTTTTACATCTTTAATGAGTGAATAGCGGGCGGTATTTAAATACATATCTTCACGGGTACGGCCATGTAAAGCCAGCGCCGCAATTCCGGCATCTTCCGCACGTTTTGCCACCCGCATGATATTTTCATGACCATTTAAATACCCCAGACGGGTTTTTAAAGTTACCGGCACATCGACCGCAGCCACGACAGTATCCAAGATACGGGCAACTAAATCTTCATCCTGTAGCAAGGCTGAACCGGCTAATCGATTGCAGACCTTTTTGGCTGGACAGCCCATATTAATATCAACAATTTGTGCACCATTGGCCACCTGATAACGCGCAGCCTCAGCGAGATCTTGTGGATCTGAACCGGCAATCTGGGCTGAGATTGGTGCCAGCTCCCCATCAAAATTGGCACGGTAAAGACTTTTTTTGCTCATACGCAAAGTTTTGTCTGAGGTCATCATTTCACTGACCGCATGACCTGCACCAAAATACTTGCACAAGGTTCTAAACGGACGGTCAGTCACACCTGCCATCGGGGCGACAATCAAATTGTTTGACAGTTGATATGGACCAATATACATATAAATTCATCACTTTTTTGATGGGCATAGTATACTGCATCTGCCTTATTCGCTCATCTTTTCAATTAATTTACCACACCATGAATAAAACTTTTGCTGATTGTTTTTCTGTTAAGTCATTGTCTGTACTTGCACTTTCTCTGGGTCTTGCCGGCTGTGGCAATGGCTCATGGTGGTCAAAAGATGATGAACCGACACTTGAAGTTGAACATATTCGTAAAGCAATTCCGAGTCGGATAAATCAGCGTGAGTCCTGGGCACAAGATATTTACGACATCACCGAACAGTTGGGTATTCCTCAAACCAAGGAAAATGTCTGCACGATTGTGGCCGTGGTCGATCAGGAATCCAATTTTGTGGCAGACCCTACAGTACCAGGTCTGGGAGAAAAAGCGGTTAAAGAAGTTCAGGATCGTCTTGAAGAAAAATTCAAAGATAAACTCGGACAAGCAATCGGTGGAACAGTTGCGGGATATTTCCAGGAAGTACTCAAGAACCATCCAAGCCCAGAAGATAACTATTTAAGCCAGATGCGCCGGGTAAAAACCGAACGCGAACTGGATGAGTTATATCGTGAAATATTTGACTATATGTCGAAGCATTACCATGTCAGCGCACTGACCGGTGCTGCAAAACTGGTCGGCCAGAACATTGGCGAGAAAATGAATCCGATTACCACTTTGGGTTCAATGCAAGTGCATATTAGTTATGTCAAGGAATATAAACGTCAAGGTGGCAACATCGCAGCCTTACGCTCCGATGTCTATACGCAATATGGCGGCCTATATTACGGGATTCATCGTCTGATGATGTATCCTGCAGATTATGACAAACCGATCTACCGTTTTGCAGACTATAACTCGGGCATGTATTCCAGCCGGAATGCCGCTTTTCAGAGCATGCTCAATGATTTAACTGAAGCTGAACTCGATCTGGATGGCGATTTATTACTCTATAACAAAGATGGCGCGATCCGTTCGCAGAAGAGTCAATCCGAGCGTGAGCTGATCAGTGTATTTGCGAAAAATAATTTTATTATTACCGAACGTCAAATCCGCGCCGATTTAAAGAAAGAAAAAGAGAAAGATTTTGAAGATACCATGACCTATCGTGGGATCAGCAAGCTCTATCAGGAAAAAACAGGCAAAGATCCGATGTATGCAATCATGCCGGAAGTGGTCATTTCTGGACCAAAACTGAGTCGTGATTACAATACCAACTGGTTTGCCACCCGTGTCGATGGTCGATATCAAACATGCATGCGCAAAATCAAACACCTAAAACTCTAGCCTTATTTGATTTTGATGGCACCCTGTATACAGACGACAGTTTTACCGGGTTCATTTTCTATGCCTTGAAAAAACGGCATATTTTAAGACGCGGCATTCGTCTCCTGCCCTGGATTCAGGCCTATTATCTGAAGCTGTACCCTGCCCATGCGATGCGTCCAAAATTGTATGGCAACATGTTTAAGGACAGCGATGCAGAAGAAATTTTACAACTGGCGCAGGACTATGCCCAGCAGCTGGTCTTTAAGTTTAATCCAAAACTGTTGCAGCAACTTCGGCAACATCAGCAACTGGGTCATGAGATCGCGCTGGTTTCAGCATCACTGGATTTATACTTGAAACCGGTCTGTACCTATTTAAATATCGATTTACTGTGTAGCGAAGTTGAAATCAAAGCTGGAAAAATAACAGGATTTTATCAGACTCCAGATTGTAGTAATGCGCAGAAGAAACTGAGAATTTTAGAAAAATATCGTCTGGAAGATTATGCTGAAATTTATGCCTATGGTAACAGCGAAGAAGATCAGGAAATGCTGAGTTTGGCACATCAACGCTATCTGGAAGGACAAGATCAGCAATTGCCAAAAATTAATCTACCATCCGATTCAATGACATATTAGGGCTTTAAAATTTCCGCTTTATTGATACGCCATAATAATCTTTAACAAGCACTTAAATGACAGATGAGTTGTCGCTCAATGATACTTTTAAGGCAGATCTGATGACTGAATCATCCAGACTTTTTTGTTTAAATATAAGCTTCATCCATAAAAAAACCACCTCAAATAAGGTGGTTTTTAGCTTTAAGAAATATTATTTCTTAAACGGAAATGCATATTTCACAATACGTTTGATTACGCTGCCATACTGTTTTACCAGACTGGCATTGTTGTAGTTCAAACCATATTTTTCACACACCGCCTGAACTTTTGGCGCCATTTGGCGGTAACGACGGGCAGGCACATCAGGATACAGATGATGTTCAATCTGGTGACTTAAATGACCCGTCAAGATATGGAATGCTTCAGAACCGGTCAGGTTAGATGAACCACGAATCTGGCGCATATACCAGTGACCACGACTTTCATTTTGCAGTACCGATTTCGGGAATACTTCCACATCTTTGGTAAAGTGGCCACAGAAAATAATACTGAACGTCCAGATATTACGCAGACCATTGGCCACCATATTACCCGTCAAAACTGGCAACGCAGCAGGACCTGCAATCAATGGAAAGAACACATAATCTTTAAACAATTGTTTACCGATTTTGTTCTGCATTGGGCGCCATTCTTCTTTGGTCTGCTCTTTGCTTTTGCGACCTTTGAAATATTTACCCAATTCAAGGTTCTGAATGGCCACGCCCCACTGGAACAGCAAACAGAATGGCACCGCATAAATCGGTTGTAATAAATAACCCGGTTTCCAGCGCTGTTCTGGGAACAGACGCAATAGACCATAACCGATATCATCATCCATACCTTTGATATTGGTATAAGTATGATGTTTAAAGTTATGGGTTTGACGCCAGTTATCCGAAGTACCTACGATATCCCATTCATAGGTCTGACCATTCATTTTAGGATCATTCATCCAGTCATACTGACCATGCATGACATTGTGACCCAGTTCCATGTTTTCCATGATTTTGGCAAAGCCTAATAGACCTGTGCCTAGCAACCATGCTGGTGGGAACCAGCCTGCAAACAATAGCGCACGACCGGCAATTGATGAATAACGGATGGTTGAATAGACACGACGGATATATTTCGCGTCTTTTTCACCTAAATCATCCAGCACTTCTTGCTTGATCGCATCAAGTTCACGTGCAAGTTCATCGAGTTCTACTTGTGATAATTCACGGTTTTTAGGATTTTTAAAATATTGAAATTTTACTGGCATATTCATAGGATAAAACTCGCTTATAGGTCGATGACTAGATCAGTCTGCGCTGAGTTAACACAAATTTTGAGCAGATTACCTGGCTCAGTATTTCGTGCGCCGTTTACCAAATTCTTGGTCGAACCTTCCACTTTATTGCAGGCGCATTTATTACAAATGCCCATACGGCAACCATGTGTCGGTTTGATATTTTGTTGTTCCAGACTCACCAAAATGGACTGGCCTTTTGGAATACTGACAATTTTTTTCGACTGGGTCAGGGTGACATTAATAAAGCCGATATCGGATTGATCCGCCAGACTCATGCTAAAGGCTTCACCCTTAAACTCTTTGGCTGAAGCAAACAGCTGCTCTGCAGTCGATACAAAACCTGACGGGCCGCAGCAATAGACCGTGCTATTTTCCAGATTTTGCAAATCTGTCAGATAAGTTTCATTCAGACGAGCTGCCGCAGCTTGTTCTTGCGTGGCATAAACATGAAATGAGAAATTTGCATGTTTCTGAGCAAGTTCTTCGAAACGTGCTTTAAATGCTGCATCTTGATGTTTTTTAACCCAGTACCACAAGCTCACTGGTGTTGATAATTCACCCTTTTTGCTCAGGCTTTCCAGCATGCTCAGCATTGGGGTAATTCCGCTGCCTGCTGCAAGCAAGATCAGTGGACTCGCCTGCTGAGGTACAGTCATATCGCCATAAGGCTGACCAAATTCGATGACATCACCCACTTGCGCCTGCTCTGCAAACCAGGTGCTGACTTTACCGGCATGGACTTTTTTCACGGTCAATAACACATGCTGGGCATCTATACGAGTCAAACTATAGCTACGTTCATAACGAATGCCCTTCACCACCACATACACTGGATGGTGTTGCCCCGCTTCACCAAACTTAAATAAACGATTCACTTGAATTTTCAGACTCAGCATATCCTGTGCAGCATTTTCCTTGTGCACAATCTTGCCCAATGGCTGATTCAACGACCATATAGGATTGAGTTTCTGAATCCAGAAATTAATCGCATGCTGATCGATGACACTGTCAGACAGTGCATTCAGCGGCATTTTAAGTTTTTGGAGTACATGCATCGTTATCGACATCATCTTGAGGTTTTGAATTATTATACACATGTATATATATTTGTATATACATGTGTATTGTTTCCATTCATTTCACAAGCCTGTCGTGCTCGGTTATAATCAAACGATTCATGCATGAACCTATTGATGAACGAGCCTTCAATGAAAATAAGCAGTGACGCATCTCTACTACAATCGAAAAGCATTGATGAGCCGATTATCGTACGGAGTGTCGGTCGCAAGGCCACCATTACCAAAGAAGAACTGTTTCAGGCAGCATTAAACCTGATTGGTCCACAAAAAAGTATTGCATCGTTGAGCCTGCGCGAAGTCGCACGTGAGGCCGGTATTGCGCCAAACAGTTTCTATCGTCATTTTAAAGATATTGATGAGCTGGCCATTGAGCTGATTGATCGTGCCGGGATTGTATTACGTCAGATTCTGCATGAAGCACGCTTAAAAGCCTCCCGACAAAGCAGTATTATTCGTAGTTCGGTCGAAATTTTTATTGCTCAGCTGGATGCAGATGAAGGCAATTTAAGCCTGTTATTGCGTGAAGGTTATACCGGTTCAAAATCGTATAAACAGGCTGTAGAACGCCAGTTAAATTATTTTCAGCAGGAATTGCAGGATGATTTGATTCGTCTGGAACGCCTGAATAATAGAAAGTTATTACATGCCGATATTGCCGCCAAAGCCATTACTCAACTGGTGTTTAACATGGGGGCCAATGTCATTGACATGCCGGCTGAAGACCGCCAGGAAATTGCCGAACAGACCATGCTCATGATTCGGATGATTCTGGAAGGCGCTCGCCATCTGGAAGATTCGCAGCTGCGTTAATTTTCCAATTTGCGTAAAATGATATAAAAAGAGACGTACTAGACGGATTACTGTCCCAAAGTTAAAGTGATTAGCTTTAAGTTACGCGCGTGTGGCAGGGATGCCACACACTACCTATCACGACAGGACGTCGTGTATGGGTAATAAGAGACTTTTGCCTACTTTGGGGCTTTCCAAAGTAGGGTTGCGCCTGCACAAATCCATTTAAACTTTTAAAGGAAAGATGAGGCTGCGCAATATCCAAGTATAAATATCAGATATTTAAAAACACTATCGAATTGCTTTTATTACTCCATACAATTCAAACTATAGCCTAGTTAAAATTGTGGAACAGTAGTGGTACCAGTCGTCTCTTTTTTATGACGATTACAACAGTACAAGTTGAGCTTTGACCGCCTTTGCAGTCTCTTCCGGATACTCAAGCGGAAACATATGTCCGCCCTCGACCACTGAATAATCGATCCGATAAATCTTGTGCATGCCTTGAGGCAAACCCTGCTGATAAAACTGGCTCTGCTCTGCAGTCATCAGATGAATCGGCACTTCAGGTGGTCGTCTTGGCGTACGCCACCACCATGCCGGTACAGTCCGGAAAATCTCCGCTTCTACCTGTTTTGGAATGCTCAAAGTCACCCCACCGCGTTCAGGTTCTGGCTGAATGCCACTCTCGATATAATCAGCAAAACATTGCTCATCAAAATTGCTAAATAAGCGGTTTGATCTGAGTGCATCAACTGCGGCCTGTTTCGATGGCCAGTGATCCTTGCGTTTTAGCGTAATTCCTGCAGGTGTATAGCGATCGATACTTTTCAGATTCAGCTTTTTAACCAGTTCAAACATGGCGCTGTTTTTTCCAATAATAAATGGCGGATCCATAATTAACAGTTTGGAAAACAGTTCCGGACGTCGATACGCTGCCATCAAAGTCACCAGACCACCAAAGGAATGTCCAAGACCCACCACCTGCTGCTGAGGAAATTGCTGCTCGATATCTGCAATGACTTCATCGACCAGATAGCGCCAGTCTGGCGTAATCGGATATTGCGACTTCATGCCAATCAAGGGAATCGCTTTGACCTCATATTCTGGCTGGAAACAGTCCAGAAATTTCTGATAGGTTGCCGCAGGGATGCCATTGGCATGGGTAAAATGTAGGGCTTGTTTCATTATTTTCCAAACGCAGCGCGTATTCATCCTGAAATCATCGGATGAGCTTACTGATCTGAAAAGTCATGTGATAGTGCCAAAACGCTCAAAGCATGACCTTGAAGTCAGCTCTTCTTATTTTATTAAACGAATTTAAGATTTATTTCTGCGATACCGTCAAATGCTGCATGGCTAGAAAAGTCGCGCCGCAACTGGTCTTATCCCCTGCGATAAGCATTGCCCGTCCTTTGACAGTAATAGATAAATCGCTGGAGATTGCGGTGACCATGGTCTGGCATTTGGGACAATAATGCGTCATGCCATTTAAATGTACGGCGATGCCATTCATAATCAAAGACGGCTCACCTTCTACCACAATACCACCGTGGGTGGTTTTGGCTCCCAGACCAATAAAGGCTTTGGACATGTTTATTATTTCTGGTTATTGGTTAGACTGATTTTAAACACAAGAAAAATGACAGGCCAGTATTCCCCGACCAAAACAATATAAAAGCCGAATTTCGGCCATAAAAAAAGCAGCCCGAAAGCTGCATTTTTTAATTGCTTAAAACTTAAGGCTTGACGACTACCATCACCTGAATGGCTTCTGGCGTCACAGATAAACCATCCAGTAGGCCGAGACCTTCTTTCTGCAACTTCTGTAAACGTGAAATTTCATCTTCACGGATACTTGGATTAAACTGTTTCAGATAGGTCAGACGGTCAATTTCATATTGCCATTTATTACCATACACTTCTTTGGCTTGCTGCTTGAAGTTTGGCAATGCACTGCGTGCCAATTCAAGTGCTTGCTGATAACGTGCCTCAATCACATCACGACGTGCTTTCACTACTTGGCGGCAGCTGTTGCCATCTAAATGATGCAGATACGGTTTTAAAATTTCAGGCGCAATTTTTTGTGAAAGATCCTGACCTTTCTCGCTTAATAACACACGAACCAATTGTTGCGGCAGGCTTGATGGCAAGTTCAATGCTTTCGGTGCAACCACATCGACCTTGAACCAGACTTCCAGCAATACCGAACCTTGTGGCAGTGCCGCAGATTTTAATACCGCAACGTTGGTGCTACCAAAGCCTTGAGTATTGATCATTTCCATCACACTTTCAGTGAATGGATGTTCCAGGGTCAGGTATTGCGCATCTTCGCGGATTTGTGCCTGATCACGATAGAAAGTGGCAGTGATGCCTTCTTCATCCAGCGTCAAACCTTGAACCTGCATTTGATCTGTTGGCTTGATGATCACGGTACCGTTACTTTGCTCGTCAAAGTCAATATTCGTGGACGCCATAAAGCGTTTCATGAAGATCGGCAAAGTAGTATTGTCATCATAGTCTTCAAGTGCCTTGACAATTTCCTGTGCCACCACCGGACGGCAAGAGTTGTACTCTAGCAAACGGTCACGGCCTTCCTGCAATTCAGCTTCCAGCGCTTCACGTTGCACGCTGACTTCTTCCAGCAGGTCTTCAAACGCTTGACCTTTGTCTGCCAATAGACAGTCTTTCAAGCGAACAATAAAGTTTTCTTGCAAGGTTTGTGCAGTTGGGGAAATATTGCCGAAAATATTCAAGGCTTCGTTATACCAGCGGAACATACGTTCTTGCGCAGTTCCCACCAGATAAGGCACATGAATCTGAATCCGGTTTTCCTGACCGATACGATCTAAACGGCCAATACGCTGCTCTAAAACGTCCGGGTTGGCAGGAAGATCGAACAGAATTAAATCAGATGCAAACTGGAAGTTACGCCCTTCTGAACCAATTTCCGAACAAAGTAAAATCTGCGCGCCATACGAATCTTCAGCAAAATAAGCGGCAGCCTGATCACGCTCTAACAAGCTCATGCCTTCATGGAACATCGCGGTACGAATACCGGCATGTAAGCGAAGTACATTTTCCAGCGCTTCAACCACTGGCCCGCTACGCGCAATCAGTAAGACTTTCTTGTGTTTAAGATCGGTACGTAAACGCTCCATCAGCCACATCACGCGTGGATCGGCTTCCATCCATGCACCATCGAGCTGGGCTTCTTCAGGCCACATTTGCTCACGCAACTTACCATCTTTCGACCAGTGTTCCGGTGCTGGTAATGGTGCCGGCTGACAGTCACGACCCGGGAAGCCCTGAATGGCTTCACGCGTATTACGAAACAGGATACGACCGGTACCATGACGGTCTAAAAGTTCGTGAATGGCACGGAAACGCTGCTCAGGATGATCTTCAATTGAATGACCCAACAAGGCCTCAATCGCAGTCAAATGTTCTGCTTCAAGTGGCAGATTTGACATCAACACTTCTGCAATTTTAGCGGTGTGCTGATATTGCGCTTCTTCATCCAGGAAACGATCCAGCGAGTTAAAGCGCTGCGGATCGAGTAAACGCAGGCGTGCAAAGTGACTTTCTACCCCGAGCTGTTCCGGTGTTGCCGTCAATAACAATACGCCCGGCGTATGTTCAGCCAGTTCTTCGACCAGATCATAACGGTCATTACCGCCATCTTCTTCGCTCCACATCAAATGATGTGCTTCATCGACCACCAGCAAGTCGAAACCGGCTTCGAGCGCCTGTTCACGCAGATCTTCATGGTCGACCATCAAATCGACAGAGGCAATAATTTTTTGTTCGGTCAGGAATGGGTTTTGTTCAGGATCATGCTCTTTGATTGATGCAGTACGGGTCAAATCAAATAACGAGAACTCAAGATTGAAACGACGGCGCATCTCAATCATCCACTGATATTGCAGCGAATCTGGTACTAAAATCAGGATGCGTTCAGAACGGCCAGTTTTCAGCTGTTGATGGATAATCAAACCCGCTTCGATGGTTTTACCCAGACCGACTTCATCGGCCAGTAATACACGCGGAGCAAAACGCTGACCGACTTCATGCGCAATATACAACTGGTGCGGAATCAGGCCGACACGTGAACCGACCAAACCGCGCAGTGGACTGCTTTGCATATTGGCCTGCATCAGCAGCGCTTCAATGCGCAAGTCATACCATTCTTTATAATCGACCTGACTGGCCAATAGACGGTCTAGAGGCTTGGACAGCTGGATGGTGGCACCAATGCGGGTCTCATTCAGCGATTTACGTTCTTCAGTCCCATCTTCCAGGGTACGAATGACGTGATAACGCACCACGCCATTGCGGTCTTCCACGGATTCTACAATCCATTTGGTCCCTTCCTGATCCTGTAATTCATCTTTCACATTAAATACGATACGAGATAAGGGTGCATTGCTACGTGCATAGACGCGAGTTTCATCGCTTTTCGGGAATAAAATGCTAACCGACCGCTCATCAACATCAATAAGAACGCCTAAACCGAGTTCTGTTTCAGTATCTGATAACCAACGTTGACCAATAGCAAATTGCTGCAATTTTTCCACCTTTATCTTAAGTACAAGATTATGAATATTAGGCTCAATCACGAAACGTCATTGGAGCAAAATTTCACACCTTCAAGCAATGTATTTTGACATAAAGCCCACTAAAAAGTGAGCATAATTCACGCCGATTCAAGAAGTATTTCCTAGAACGGCGCCGGACAATAAAATTCGACCAGCTGATCTGTTTGAGGATGATAAAAACTCAAACGTTCAGCATGTAAATGTAGACGCGAGCTGAGCTGTTGCTGTTCAGGTGTCGCATATAAGGTATCGCCGATAATCGGATGCCCCAGATATTGCATATGCACACGCAACTGATGCGAACGGCCGGTAATTGGCGTAAGTTTCACCCGAGTCACGGCTTGTTCCTGAATATTAAAGTGTTCGATCGCCTGCCAATGCGTGATGGCCGGCTTGTTATGTGCGGGATCTGCGATATGTAAGGGCGGACGGCTTGGGTCATATACCACGGGCACCTCAATGCTACCTTCACCTTCGAGTGTACCGGCAACCACGGCCTGATAGGTTTTGTCGGTCTGGCGTTCCTGAAACTGGCGGGAAATGGTTTTTTGTCCCCATTTTGTGAGACCAAACACGAGAATGCCGGAAGTATCGCGATCCAGTCGATGGATCAGTAAGGTTTTTGGTTCTATTTTTAATAATCGGTTAATCAGGCAATCTTGTAAATCTTCTGTTTTCCCGGGAACTGTGAGTAAACCTGCAGGTTTGTGGATGACCATGAAATCGTCATCACAATGTATCAGATGTTCGGTTAGAAAATTACTCAAAGTTCAATCCCAGGCTGATCGCGAAAAACAAGGCGGCCATGATAGAAAGCTTCGCCCATAATTACAATGCGCTTTTATGTAAATGCTGATGAAATTTCCGATTTAGGTCATAAAAATGCTCAATCGCAGCGTATCAACCTGAGGATTGTAAAATGAAGCCTGCCAATTCATGCAAAGATGCATGCTGTCGTACATCTTCATAACGAATATTGGCACCATGTGCACGCCATACACCGACCAAACTCACCACGGCTACAGAGTCCAATCCATAATTTCTTAAATCGACATAGGAATCAATCTCCAGAGCATCTATGTCTAGCTGTTCTGCCACAGCCAACATAATACCTTTGGTTGATAAGACATAGTCTGAGGGCGCACTTAAATCCCACAACCGTGTCAGACTATAAGTATTTAAGTGATGCACACCTTGACTGGAAATATTTTCGATCCACTGAATATGCTGTTCCTGATTGGCCAATAAGATTGCGTCATCGACCACACCTATTTGATCCGTCACACTCATCAAATGCGGTAAGATTTGCTTGAGCATCGGTGTGACCTGCCCGGCAAAAATCAGTTGTGGATGCGTGGAGGCATATTCACCAAGCTGTTGCATGCCCTGCATCAGGTCATCACCATATAAATCGACAATGGGAATATCCAGTGCTTTGGCTTTATTGGTCAGTTGAATCAAATTTGCCATGAGTGCACTTTCTTGTATGCCCTGTTGCATACGCAAGTTTTGTAATCCGACTAAGACCAAAACCGATTGGTTCGATGCAAGCTGCCATTTGGCTTGAGATGGGGCAAGTTGGATTTTTTTGGGTATTGGGTACAGCATGGGAGACTCTTTGGCTTCAGACAGTCGGCTTTTTCGTAACTGTATATGCTAACTCAGATTGAGGGTTACTCAATACTTTAAAAGTCAACAGGGCTATATTTAAAAAATTAAAAGCAAAAATGCTTGTATCTATATTCAGATACATTCAGTCATTATATACAAACTGATTAAATGAATTTTAAACTAAACCTTTCATTTTATATTGTCATGTTATTATGGTCTTTAATAAAAATAATAACCAAATAATAATGAGAGCATTAATAACAGTCGGCTGTAAAACCGATCATGGGGGAATCATTACTTTTGGCGACCCTTCCTTTCTGGTGGAAGGAAAAGCTGTGCATTTGGATGGAATGGTACATTATTGTCCTAAATGTAATGTCCTATCGAAAGCTCTTGCTTCTAATCGAGGCTTTATGGTCGTCCTGGGTAGAAGCATTGTTGCGGCAGGAGACACATCAACTTGTGGTTCAAAATTTCTGAAAACTTCTGATTTGGCTGTCATAAGTAATGGTATTATCTCAAGTAAAATTGATCAATTAATATCAGATACAGCTACTAAATACATTGAAGAAAAAGAAGAAAAGATCATTAATAATATTTATTGGAGTTATGGAGATAACCTTATTCTTCTAAAAAGAAAATCTAGATTTTTTGATGACTTGAATTTGCATATAGAAACTTCAGGTTATGCACGAGGAGATACTATTGATATAGAAATAAAACCAGAATCTTCTGAGATCAACTCATTTCATCCATTTACGATTTCACTTGATATTGATACTGAAGGTAAGGGAGTACTTAAAAATATTTTTAAAGGAAAAACTATAATAATTGATACGGAATATTAAATATGGTGAGTATAACTGCAAGGGCTGGTGGTCGGTCTTCGACCATACAAGCAAAAAGACCTTTATTTTCCGAATTATGGAAATATTATCCGGTAAAAATGTCAGCAAGTGATGTGAACCGTACCGGGTTTGTCGGAGACTTTTTTATTTAAGTTAAGCCACCTGACCTAACGGGTTAATCTTATCATAGTACATTGCTTCAAACTCAAAAGGCGACACATAACCCAGTGCACTGTGTACACGCTTTTTATTGAACCAATCTACCCAGTTTAGTGTCGCAAGTTGTACATCTGCTAAACCTTGCCAATCTGCTTTTAAATATTCAATCACCTCTGTTTTGTATAAGCCATTCACCGTTTCAGCCAAAGCATTATCGTATGAATCACCAGTTGTACCGACTGATGCTCGTAAATTTGCTGCTTCTAAACGATTGGTATAGCGAATCGAAAGATATTGCACACCCCTGTCGGAATGATGAATCACATTCTTTGGCATGCCTCGATCGTGCAATGCTTGCTCAAGTGCATCGAGCACCATATCTGTATTCATCCGTGTAGATACTTTCCATCCAACAATTGCTCGTGAGAACACATCAATAATAAAGGCGGTATAGACCCAGCCTGAATGAGTTTGAATATACGTAAAGTCACTGACCCATAATTGGTCAGGTCGATCAGCACTAAAATTACGTTTCACTAAATCATCTGCTCGTTTTTGATCATCTCGGTTGCGGGTAGTTTGTTTGTTCTTACCACGCCAAACACCTTGTATATCTAGCTTCTGCATCAATCGAGCAACTGTACAACGTGCAATAACATAGCCTTCACGTTTCAATTTTTGCCAAACTTTACGTACACCATATCGACCTAAACTTTCCTTCCAAATTCGTTTAATTTGTTCAGCATGATGCTCATCATGTAGATCTCGTTTCGCTCGATGTTCTGGATTGTCAGCGAGATCTAAAGTTCGGTAATAGGTTGAAGCTGCGATCGGTAAAATCCTACAAATCGCATCAACACCATATAAGTCTTTATTGTTATGGATGAAATCCACCATTATTTGTGTGGGCGGTCGAGCTCCGCCTGGGCGAAAAAAGCGGCTGCTTTACGTAGAATTTCATTGGCACGCTTTAATTCTTTAATTTCACGTTCCATTTGCTTCATTTTTTCTTGATCAGATATCTGTTGTACTTTAATAGGATTTTGCTGATCTAAATGCTTTTGATGCCAGGCACGAAGTGTTTCAGGAGTACAACCAATCTTAGGCGCAATTGCTGTGATTGCAGCCCAAGTAGAAGGATAATCTTTTTCAGATTCAATCAATAATTGAACCGCTCTTTCTCTGATTTCAGGGGTATATTTTAATTTTGTCATCGGGATAGTCTCTCAGAATATTGACTCTCCGACAAACCCGGTACGGTTCAATGTGTATTCTATGGTGGGAGGTCAAGCTATGGCTTTATATCAAGAAAATCCTACAGGATACGCAAATGCTTGTGCTTTAAGATTAAGTAGATCTTTCAACTACGGCGGAATGCCAATTAAACAGTCAACCAGAGGTTATAAAGTCAGAGGCGCTGATCATAAACCTTATTTACTTAGGGTTCGCGAGATGATCAGCTTTGTTGAACAAAATTTAGGAACTGCAGATCTCTCCTTCAAGCCTCAAAATAACCAGGATTTATCATCACAATTAAAAGGGAAAAAAGGAATTATTATTTTTAAAGTCTCTGGTTGGGGAGATGCTTCTGGACATGTCACTTTATGGAATGGAAATGATTGTGGAGATAGTTGCTACTTTATTCATGATACACCGAGCCTAAGAACCACAGATATTCTGTTTTGGAATTTAAGATAATGAAAATAATTGCTGTACTTTTTAGTTGTCTAGTGATGAGTGCATGTTATGCAAAAGACTTAATTCCATCCATATCAAATGAGGATGAGCTCAATATCAAAAATTTTGGCTTTAGTTATTGTCTGACGAGGGCTCAGGATCAATCCCTCAGTTCTGAGGCTGCTCTAGCGATGGGCGGGTATTTCCAACAGGGTTCATATGAAGAACCCGCGTATAAAAATTTGAAAGAATATATAAACCAATCTATGAAAGCAAAAACTGAGGTGTATAAAAATCAAGCAAGGCCAGCCATATTAATGAGCTGTTTAGAGCTGTATAACTCGACAGAATATAATGAAATGGTTAAACAACAGCATCACTATCTTATCCGATAGTTATTTTTAACTTAGACTTGAGAAGATAAGTACATTCTCAAGCGTATAATGTTTAGCCCTGCTGCGCCAAAAACTTCTTAATCGCCACCTGCGCAATCTCAGCGTCCTCAAATGATTTCACACCTGATACACCCATCGCACCCACTAATTGCCCTTGATACAGAATCGGTTCGCCACCTTCCAGCATTCCCGAGAAACTTTCCATAGTCAGAAAGCCCATCTGCCCGCCTTTGATAATATCTTCAAACAGCTTGGATGGACGACGACTCATCGCCGAGCATCTGGCTTTTTCAATGGCCAGATTTGCAGTCATCGGTGCTGCACCATCCATACGTTTCATCGCAAGCAAATTGCCCGTTTCATCGACTAAGGCAATACTGACATTGAAGCTGTTCTGAATTGCATATTGATGGGCGTGATCCAATAGAAATTCCGCATCACTTAGAGTCAAATAATGTTTGGTTTGCATGAATGAATATCCCTAATTTTAGAATTTAATCTCCCCTAACCCTGAGTCAGATATGGCGCAAGGAAAAGAGGAGTAAATTTTATTATTTGTACAGATAAAACTCCCTCCTTTAAAAAGGTGAAAAGCACCGCTTCGCAAGAGGGAGGATTTTAAAAAAATTAAAATTTAAGCTTTCATCTCAGCAAAAGTCTCGATCGCAGCCTGAATGGTAAATTCAATATCTTCATCGCTGTGTGCAGCCGAGAAGAAGCCAGCTTCGAATGCAGAAGGTGCTAAATTCACCCCCCGATTCAACATGCCATGGAAAAATTTACGAAAAGCATCGACATCACATTTCAACATCGAATCAAAGCTGGTGATGTCTTCCTGATCGGTGAAGTACAGACCAAACATCCCACCGACCTGTTGGGTTTTAAAGGGTACGCCCGCCTCGTCTGCTGCTGCTTGTAAACCTGCAAGAAGGTTTGACAACTGCGCAGATAGGTTTTCATAGAAACCTTCAGCACGAAGATGCTTAAACATCTCAATCCCGGCACGCATTGCCAATGGATTACCCGACAATGTTCCTGCTTGATACACTTTACCCAGTGGCGCAATGCATTCCATCACTTCACGTTTACCGCCAAAGGCACCGACTGGCAGACCTGCACCAATAATTTTACCCAATGTGGTTAAATCCGGAGTTACGCCATAATGTGCCTGCGCACCGCCTAAGCCAACACGGAAACCGGTCATCACTTCATCGATGATAAAGACTGAACCATGCTCATCACAAACATCACGAATCGCTTGCAGAAAACCGTCAATTGGTTTCACCAGATTCATGTTGCCAGCTACAGGCTCCACAATCACGCCGGCAATTTCAGCACCAAACTTGGCAAAGCATTCTTTTAAAGTCGCAATGTCATTGTATGGAAGCGTGATGGTATGCTTGGCAAAATCAGCTGGAACACCCGCAGACGTTGCTTCGCCCTCACCTTTAGTTAACAAGCCCGAACCTGCTTTTACAAGAAGCGAGTCTGAGTGACCGTGATAACAACCTTCAAATTTTACAATCTTGTCACGGCCGGTATAACCGCGCGCTAAACGAATCGCTGTCATGGTGGCTTCCGTGCCCGAGTTGGTCATACGTACCAATTCAATCGACGGCATGATCTCGCAAATAATATCGGCAAGCGTGGTTTCATGAACTGTTGGCGCACCAAAGCTTAAACCATCTACTGCGGCCTGTTGAACGGCTTGAATAATTGCAGGATGGGCGTGACCCAGAATCATCGGTCCCCATGAACCGACATAGTCCACATAACGTTTTCCGTCTACATCATACAAATATGCGCCTTGGGCTTTTTCGATAAAGACCGGTGTACCACCGACGCCGTTAAATGCGCGTACAGGTGAGTTGACGCCACCCGGAATATGTTTATTGGCTTGTTTGAACAATTGTTCTTGCTTTGGAGATAAGCTCATGAAGGCACTCGACTCAAAATTAAATCAATCAAAAAATTTTATGCTGTAGCTTGAAAAAGCGCAGACCATTCATCTAAACGTTCAGGAATGGCATTCATCGGTAAGCCCAATATATCACTAATCACGGCGCAATAATCCGCACCTGACTCAATGACTTCTTTGGAATTTTCAACCGTTAAACCGCCAATGGCACATAAAGGCACGTTCAATTTCTCTTTGGCCAGTTTTAAGGTTTCCAAGCCAATATTACCGGCTTCAGGTTTACTGTCGGTGGCATAGATGGCACCAAATGCCACATAGTTTGCACCATCGGCAATGGCCTGTTCAGCCAGCTCAAGCGAGTTATTACAGCTACGACCAATCAAGACATTTTTCGGCAAGCGTGCAACTGCCTCGACAATAGACCCGTCATCCTGACCCAAATGCACACCCACCCCGTATTTAACGGCCATTTCCAGATCATCATTAATCACAAAAAGCACACCATATTCAGCACACATGGCTTTCATATACTCGATTTCGTAAATTTGATCTTGTTTGGCGACTTTTTTACGGCGATATTGCAATACTGCAATGCCGCCATTGGCCATTGCGCCTTCCAGTTTTGCCAATAAAAGTTCTACGGGATCATCATTGGTAATTAAATATAAACCGCGCATCTTGCTCGCCACTTGCTAGGATGGCTCTATTATAGGCATAACTCGGTTTAATTGCCGCAGTCCTGCTGTTTCCGCGACCGGGTAGCAACAGATTTGCAGTTTTTTAGCGCAATTTTCCAGTTAAATCTAAAATATCACCATTTTCAGGGATATACCGACTATAAAATATGGGTTTTAATCGCTTTATAACAAAAATAATAAAGTGTTAATGCTTACGCCCTCCGACAAACGCTTTTAGGATTTTGCAGATAACTTGGTGGAGAAGTTGCAAAATTCTAAGAGCGGTTTTTTTTGCCTTTAAATTTTCAATATTGTTAAGCCTCTTTAAGATTAAACTCAAAAAGATTAAAAAATACCCAATTTCAGGGATGGCCCAATTAGCTCAAAGAGACTTAAATAGCGTTAGACACAGAAAATAACCAGAAAAATA
The DNA here is from genome assembly GCF_022869025.1 of Acinetobacter sp. F-1. NCBI lineage: Bacteria > Pseudomonadati > Pseudomonadota > Gammaproteobacteria > Moraxellales > Moraxellaceae > Acinetobacter > Acinetobacter sp. F-1. The sequence goes on from NZ_JAJKFX010000019.1 coordinate 37,945, forward strand.
AATACCTGTGTTGGTGACACCCGATCCTTTCTAGTTTTGAATAATACGTTTGTGGGGAGACGTTTCAAAGCTAGAAAGGATCATTTTCTTTATGTATGATCCGCATGACTTGTTCTATGAATATTTACGCAATAATGGCAACGAAGTCAGTAAATTTATTTAAAAAATAGAGACATAAAAAAAGCCCGGAGAAGGTCGCTCCAGGCTTGGAAAACTGTTTTATTCAGTAAACTATAACTTTTGATCAAATTCCATCAAACTAAATAAGCAATAACACAATTAATAGAATAATAAATGGCGACTTGCAAGTCTTTTATCGAAAGATCATGTTCCCTAGCCACACAATCCGATGAAAGTTACCTGATTTTAACTTGAAATCTTATCGTATTTGCGATCAAGCAGACTGAGACGACCACGCAGGACATCCGCAAACATACGCCAGTCCGAAATAAAGCTATACACCGGCTGTTTAAAACTGGCCGGTTTATTGCGTTCAAAGATAAAATGGCCAATCCAGGCACAGGCATAGCCTGAAAGCAAACCATAAGCAAAATATCGCGGTTTGCCTTGACGAATGGCTTGAGTAAAACAATATAGGCCCATACTGCTACCTGCGACATGTAAACGGCGACTGACCATATGCCGGTGTTCGGTCAAATAAAAGCGGTAAAACTCATGATAATTGCCAATCGGCATCTGGGGTTGATGCGCGATCACATGGGTATTCTCTGGCTGTACTTGTACATTCATTTCTCATCGTCCTGATGTTTTCTTTTACCTTAGCGTATATTTTGGCCAATTAACAGTCTCTTGATTTGCTCGAATATTCTTAGATATTTTCCAAGCAAAGCCGCAATTCCTCTCGCTTTGCAACCCTATTAACAGCTCAAAGCCAATATTTAAATTCCTGTTCAATATTTTTATATGCAGGTCAAGTCTTACATGCATTTTGATTTTGGTTACAATCTGCCACGCATACATCTAAAAATATAATTGCGGCGATTGCCCGCCGAATTTTCAGCATCTCATTAAAGCGAAAAATATCAGTACATGCTGGCGTGTACTAAACAGATAGGAAAATCATTATGGTTGAAGTTGAACTCAAGTTCCAGATTCCTGCGGCACGACGCACTGCGCTGCTCAAGGCACTTGATCCGAAAAAGTCTCAACAGATCCAGCTTCAAGCCAAATATTATGATACTGCCGACCGTCAACTGGCCCAGCACGGGGTAGCACTACGTCAGCGTCTGGAAGGTACACGCTGGGTGCAAACCCTGAAAGCTGCCGGTAAAAGCCATATTGAACGCTTTGAACATAATCATGATCTGGGGGAATTAACTGAATCTCCTGAACTGGATTTAAGTATTTATACCCAGTCCTCAGAAGCACAGGCGATTCTGAGCCATGCGCTCGGCAATCAGTCTGATCAGCTACAACTGCAATTCGAAACCGATATTGCCCGCACCTTGCGTGTAATTGAATACCAAGACACACAAATCGAAGTCAGTCTGGATATTGGGCAGATCCGTACCCGAGATGCTGAACAAGAGGTACATGAAGTCGAGTTTGAGCTAAAAAGTGGGTTGATACACAATTTATTGGCGTTCAGTTTTGAATGGGTCAAGAAATATCAGCTCTGGCTCGATGTACGTAGCAAGGCAGAAATCGGTAATTTATTGGCCACCTCACAACGCGTGAGCCCGGCCACCTTCGCCAAAGAGTTCCAGATCAGTAAAAAAGACAGCGCTGGTAAAACCCTATGCAGTCTGATTGCGCAGCAGATGCAACATTTATTGCCAAATATCGCCGCGATTTCAGCTCAGGTTGCACAGCAGGAACATATTCAGCAGGCTCAACTGGCACTGGATCAGCTATATCTCACTTTGCTGCTGTTTAAAGACTGGCATCCGCAGCTTTCGGACAAATGGGCACATCAAATGGCTGCCTTTAAGCAGCAGTTCGAGCATTTACAACATTTGCAGCATATGCAAAACAGCTTGGCCAGCTTCCTGCAAAATCCGACCACTGCGGAAAATCTGAGTAAAGATATTCTGTATGCTCAGGAAAAACTGGGCAATCTAGTCAAATCAACGCAAAATGTGCATCATTATCTGGAGTTATTGACTTTTAGTTTAACTGAAGATGAACATGCTGCTCTGGATTTAAAAACTGCTGCACAAACCACGCTGCAACAACAGTATAAAGTGCTGCAAGAACAGATGAACCAGACTGAAATTAACAATTTTGAAAGTCTGGATCAATTGGCAAGCCGGATTCAGGAACTCAAATTCAGCTTCCCGATTTTAACCACAATCTATGACGTCAAAAACTTGCAGAAGTACAGCAAAGCGCTGAATGATGCACAACTTGCAGCCGGTGAATATCAAACCTTGGCCTCTTCGGCAGTGTATATTCAGCAAACTGAACTGGAAGCGAGTGACTGGTTTGTATTAGGCTGGCTGACTGCTAAACAGGAAGTCTATGCCCAGAAACTGCTTGAGGCGACAGAACAGTTCCTGGTGAGCCGTAAATTCCTCAAATAAATATCTTTAAGAATATTTCAAAGCACGCTCCCTCTACGGCGTGCTTTTTTTGTTGCAGAAGCACATCACACCATGGCTAATCTTTGAGCTATATTGATCTGTATAACCTACATCGAGAAGGAATGACCCGATGGCAGAAATAGAGCTTAAATTCCAGATTCCGTCACAGTCACGTGCACAATTTGAACAGGACTTCCAGAAGCTTCAGCCGACTCGGCATCGTTTATGTGCGCGTTACTTCGATACTGAAGCACAACAACTCCAACAACATCAAATCGCCTTGCGACAACGTCTAGAAGACCAGCAATGGGTACAAACCCTGAAATCACCTACTGAGCAGCAATTTGAACGTTTTGAACTTGAACATACATTAAAAAGCCCACCTGAAAGCTGTGATTTTCAGTTATATCGCAAACACAAACCGGCAAAAAAGATTCTGAAACAGGCGCTTGGCGATTTGGATATACCGCTTATTCTGCAATTTGAAACAGATGTCGCGCGTTATGTGCTGACCGAAACACATCAAAATAGCCAGATTGAGATTGCCTTTGATGTAGGGGAAATTCGCCATAAGGATCAAGCCATTGATATTTATGAAGTCGAATTTGAGCTAAAATCCGGTCAATTGAGCGAATTGATTGATTTCATTCGGCCATGGATTCAACGTTATGATTTATGGCTGGATACGCGGAGTAAATCGGAACGCGGTTATGCCCTATTACAGGGTGAAGAAAGTCTGCCTGTGCAGCATCAGCTGCCATTAGAACTTGAGCAGAAAGATCAGATTGCTACTATTTTAAAGAAAATCGTAGCCAACTGTCTGGCTCATCTTTTTCCGAATGCAACTGCGATTGCCGCTGATCATTATAACAGCGATCATGTGCATCAGGTACGTGTCGCGATCCGGCGCTTACGCAGTGCCTTTAAAATTTTTCAGTCTGTGACTGAACATGTACAGCCAGAATGGCCGGAACAGCTGCGAGATATTTTTCAGCAACTGGGTTCTACCCGAGATCGCGATGCCCTTGCAGAAAGTCTGATTCCGCAACTGGAAAAAGCCGGCTCACCCTTATTAAAATTACCACCACATCGACAAAAACAGCCAGATATTAGCGCGCTGTTCAGACATTCAGCTACAGTGGACTTGATACTGCAACTACTCAGCTTTAGTCAGGAAAAAACGCATAGCAAAGCCAAATCTTCGCATAAAATTTTGTGTAAAGGTTTGAGCAAGTTACATCAGCAAATTTGTCAGGATGCCGAAAACTATCAGGAACTGGATATTGAATCGCGGCATCGCACGCGTAAACGGGTGAAACGCTTGCGCTATAACGTAGAATTTTTACAGAGCTTATTTCCTGAAAAGGATGTGAAAACTTATCTGAAAGCCCTAAAACCCTTACAGGAAAGCTTGGGGCATTATAACGACCTGTTTGTGGCAGACGAACTGTTTAGACCGTATGTCAAGCAAAATAGCAAAGCCTGGTTTGTGCTGGGTTGGATAAGCGCGGAACAGCAGCGTTTGTCGAGTGAAGCAGCCGAGCGTTTACAGCGGTTTGCTGAAAATACCAAACCCTTCTGGTAAAACCGGGCTAGCGATATTTACCAAACACTTTCCAGGTATTATTATCGGCCAGAGGGTCATTATAACTATCACTGCGTTGCTTACGTGGTTTATCACGGGCATCGATCAGCTCAAAATGTGGCTCGACACTCAGCACGATACCATTCACATAAAAACGGGTACGTGTATATTCACTTTGACCATGCTGAAACACATAAGTACGTAAGTCTACAAATTCGCGGTGTGCCACCAAAGCCGCGGTATCGTCACTGTCGAGCCAGTGTCGCATGGCTGCGATCTGTTCGGGTTCAAACTGCCCGCATTTTTCAATCAGGCTGGCCACACCACGAAAAGTTTTAGATTCTTTGGCCCGGGTTTTATTTAGCCTGATTCGGTCAACATGAAAATAAAACAGCGGCAAGTTTAAATGACTGGGAAGATGGATAGCATCTAGGGTTTCATCGTCCATGAAAGGTTGGAACAGATCCTGCGCCCTTTCAATCAGACCAAGCCACTGGGTGTAATATTCTTCGACCTGCGATTTGGTTCCATAATAAATCGGCAGACCTTCGACATTGGCCAGATTTGCCGGTGGCCAGATATTCTGGCGCAATAAGGCAATATCACTTTTCAGACTTTGTACCGCAATCGCATCCTGCATGGCATTCACTTTTATATGCTTAGGCTATTTTTAGATTAAGGCAAAGGTTTAGTTTCTGCAAGGCTTTGCCTATAATTAGCCATTAAGATTTTATGATGGTCAGGAAAAATTCATGGTTCAAAAGATTGAAGCAACCGATGTAACCGAAGAAGAAGCGTTAAATGCGGCATTCTTTGAACGTGCTGATGAATTTATTCAACAAGCCAACGAGTTTTGTCGCGTAGAAAAAGGCTCGCAGGAAAAACCGAGTGATAAGCGCGGTCAAGTCAGTGCAGCCATGTTATTTGGTACTGCCCGTTTCAATACCTGGGTGGCAGCGAATAACTTTAAAGATGGCAACGAAATGCGCGATGCCAAAGATCAGGTGATGTCTTATATTATGCAGCAATTCCAAATGATGCTGGAAGATAACTATGATGAATACTGTGAACAGTTCGAAAACTATTTACGTTTCCGTCACAATGAAGAGTTTCATGCCAACAAGCATAACCATGATCACAAGCACGATCATTGATTAAAATATGAAAAGCCCCGCGGGGCTTTTTTATTTGCCTTAATTTATCATCTTGACTTCGAACTGATTTTAGCCCCATATAAATTGAATAATAAATACACTAAAACAAGGCATAGCATGCAGCAACTTCCCTTCCCGATCATTGACCCACATATTCACCAATGGGATCCGTACAACACCCCACACGCGGCAGCATTTGCCGTAAAACTGTTTGGCAAATATCCTAAATTACTGGACAAAATGGTGCGGCTGCTCAAACCTAAAGATGTGATTGAGACCATTGGCCTGACCGAGCATCTGACCGCCCCTTATCTGCCTGCGAACTACAACAAAGATCTAGGGCATTATGAAGTCGAACAAATTGTGCATGTTGAAGCCAGCTGGCATGATCAGAAAGGTACAGGCGTGGTGGATGAAACCCGTTTTGTGGCCGGACTTTCTTTTGATCAGCATAATATCCAGCTCGGTGGCATTGTCGCTACGGCGGATCCGCGGCAGAAAAACTTTAAGCAATTGATTCAATTGCATCGCGAAGCTTCTCCCAAATTTCGCGGGATTCGTAAAATGGCTGCGGTACATCCAGACAAAGGAATTCATGCCTGGACCGATGAGCCGCATCTCTACCGTAATAAAAACTTCCTGAAAGGATTTGAAGAACTGGCCAAGCAAGACTTAAGTTTTGATGCCTGGGTCTATTCGAGCCAGATTGCGGATGTGACTGCACTGGCTAAAGCCTTTCCTAAAACACCCATCGCACTAGATCACCTCGGTACGCCTGTCGGCTTATTTGGCAAGGTGGGCAGAGCTACAGGCAAGACCGAACAAGATCGCGCCCTGATATTTTCAAGTTGGCAAGATCAACTGGCTGAACTGTCCGAGTGCAGAAATGTATCGACTAAAATGTCTGGCCTGTTTATGCCGGTGCTGGGTCATGATTTTCATCAGCAGAAACGGCTGGCAACTAAACAGGAATTATTGGAACGTGCAGCTCCCCTGATTCAGCATACCTTAGATTGCTTTGGTTCTGAACGCCTGATGTTTGCCTCCAACTTTCCAATGGACAGTGTCAGCAGCTCACTCGTGAATATCATTGATGCTTTTAGCGATATTGTGCAGGACTATGATGAAAACGCGTTAAAGCCAGTTTTTTATGAGAATGCCAAAGCATTTTATAAATTATAAGAAGCGTCTGGATTTTTAAAGAAAGAAGGAAAATACATATGCTCTGGGAGGAAATAATCGCGAGTCCCCGATCAGATAGGCTTTTCTATACTTGCTGAGCAATCTTTTCTAGTTTAATCGCATCATATTATTACCAACATATTATTCACTTCGCTTTTAAGAAAGATATCGCTGTTGGAGCAATATTAGTATCAGTTGGGATTTTCCTGTTTCTTTTTGCCACTTTCTGGTGGAGCTTACCCAGTGCTGTGCTATCTGGCGTTTTAGGTGGAATCCTGTTTACCAGAAAAGCGACTTAAATTAGAGCTTCTAATAACAATGAGAAGTAAAAAGTCCCCCTATTAGAGAGGACTTTTTTAATTTAGATCAATTCTATGATTTTTTGATTTCTTTCCCATATTGATCGGCCATCACTTCAACCAACTGATCCAGCTTGATGTATTTTTTAATCACGGCATCAATGTCGGCTTTCGTCAGTTGGGCAATCGCCTGATCACGTTTTTCACGGTAAATCAGCTTACGATCTTTTTCCAGTTGAGGAACCAACATACTGTGAATACGGCGATCATCTTCCAGTGCATTGACACGTTTTTTCAGAATGCTGGCTTTGGCCGCTTCCACTTCCTGTTCAGTTACGCCACGTGTTAGCAGCTCATTGAGTACCTGATGCACCGTTTGAGAAACCTGTGCAGATTTACCTGCGGTATAATTGGCACCCAGTGCCAAAGCACCTGAATCGGCCCATTCATTAAACTGAACATGGGCACTAAAACCGTAGACCAGCGCATTTTTTTCACGTAATTCCTGAGCCAAACGGGAAGACAGTTGAGAGTCACCCAGAATATGACGGAAGACTTGTAAAGCAGGTACATCTGCATGGTCTGCCCCCACCGGGAAGGTTAGCAATGCCTGATAACTACCGAACTCACGTTGTTCAGACAAGGCATGAATTTTTTGGGCTGGATAGCTTCGATATTCTGATTTCAGGCGTGCATAAGGCTGTGCCGCTTTCCAGTCTGCGAAACTATTTTTCAGCATTTTCTGTATAGATTTTGGCTGAAATTCCCCAGTCACTGCAATGTGTGCATGATGCGTTTTAAAGAATTGCTGATACAAAGCGACCACTTGCTCACGAGTGGCTGCTTTAAACTGCCTGGTGGCCAGTTCAGGTTCAAAATGGAAACGAATGTCACCGGGCTGATAAACTTCGATGGTTCGCGCCATGGTGAGGCTCGACACTGTATCTGGCTCGGTATAAGGACGATCCAGACTGGATAAGGTCTGACCCTTGATCAAATCAAACTGGCTTTGCTCAAATGCAGGGTTTTTTAGTACATCAACCACATATTGGAAAAACTCTGCAAACTTCTCTTTTTTGGCACTGATCTGTATGTTCAGGCCATTACTCGATGGGCTGGCAGTCGCTGAACCGCCTACTTCGATAATTTTGTCAGCAATCTGCTGCAAGCTCTGGCTTTCCGATGAGCGCAGCATTAAATACGCGGTCAGATCCAGAATCTCGCCTTTATTCATCAGGCTTTGCGCAGTCCCAAAATCCAGAGAAATTGTGGCATACACCTTGTCATCGCGAATATTGGTTGGGAATAGCGCGTATTTAATGCCATTTTTTAACTTACCACGCTGAATCTGCTTGTCCTTGGCAGATAAATACTGCTTGGATTGCGCTACATACTGCTTCACTTCCGCCTGATAAACACTGACATCCTTTAAAGGCTCTTCTGTCTCAGCCTGTTGGTTCAGTGTTTTTTTCGGTGCTTCCGTCTGTGTCACTTCCTGCGCTTTTTTCTGTTCTTCCGGTGTTGGCAGGATATTGCCAGAAATACGATATTCAGGTTTTAGAAAGCCTTTATAGACCTGATTAACCTGACTCACATTCAGGTTTTCAATCGCATTCAGATCTTTAAAATACTGGCTCCAGTCACCCGAATAAGCCACGGCATAATCACTTAAACGTGAACCTAATGCAGTCGCGCTATTTTTAATATTATCAGCCTGATTGCGGGTCAGGTTTTTAACTCGGTTTAATTCGGCCTCGGTAAATGGCTGGCTTTGCTCTACGCCTTGAATCAAGCTCTGTTCCACAGTTTTTGGCTGATGATTGGGTGCATAGATCGCGCCCATAAACACCAGATTAAAGTCTTTATCCAGCCAGGTACTGGATTGCACCATGGTCGATTTTCCACTTTCCACCATGCTCTGATATAAATGCCCGCTCGGTTGCAAGGTATAGAGCGTCGGTGAAACAGCCAAAGCAGTCTTGATCTTTTCATCCGGGCCATTCAGATAAATATTGAATTTGGCCAGATCACTGCCCTTTTGCACAGTAAATTCACGCTGTTGAATCTGCTCAGGTTTTAAAGCCGGAACTTTCACTTGCGCCGGTACACTTCGCGATTGAATCGGACTGAAATGGCTATCAATCTGCTTTAATACTTCCGCCTTATCAAACTTGCCTGAAATGACCATAAAGGCATTATTCGGTGCATACCAGCTCCTGTAAAACTGGTTCAATTCCTGCATATTGATGGATTGCAGCTCATTCAGATCACCAATCGGTAACCGACCCAAATACTGATTGCCATAAGCCGACTTGAACACCTGATCCATGAGTACTGAAAATGGCTGATCCAGACGAATTTCGCGTTCGCGCTTTACAATATCAATTTCGGTCGGTACATATTTTTCCTGAAGAACCAGCTGATCCATACGCTCGGCTTCAAGGAAAATTACTTCACTGAGCGCCGTTTTTTCAGGACGAATGACATTGGTATATTTGGTTGAATAATAATCGGTACTGGCATTGGTCATTAAGGTATATTGATCGAGCCGACGCTGAAATTCATCACCTTTGACATTTTTAGTGCCTTTAAAAGCCAAGTGTTCTAGCAGATGCGCCAGACCACCTTTTCCTTTAGGATCATTCAGTGAACCGGTCAAATACACCGTATTCATAAAAATTTTATTTTCTTTATCATTCGGTGCCAGGATAATTCGTAAACCATTATCAAGACGATATTCCTCCACATTCTGTTCAGTTTTCACCAAAACAGGTTGTGCAAAACTCAGCGCACTACAACCCGACAACAAAATCGCCAAGCTTAAATTCTTATAACGTACCAACATTATTCATCCAAATTTTCAATGTAAATTTTTATTCGCGCTCATTTTAGAGAATGATTCTTATTCTGAATAGTCTTTTCTAAATTGAATCATTAAAATAACATGCCGCCTTGCCTGACGACATGCATATCTATGTAATCAGAGATTAAAGATAAAGTTCAGCCTGCATATATAATTTGCCATAACCCGAAATTTCAATTCGTTCCTGATCTTGCAAGGCACAATAAAGTACACCACCGCGCGCTGATGCCTGATAAGCGACCAGTTCATTTTTACCCAGTTTGTCTGCCCAAAGTGGCGCAATTCCGGTGTGAATAGACCCTGTGACCGGGTCTTCATCGATTCCGTTACTCGGTGCAAAATAACGTGAAATACAATCATATTGTGTATCTTGCGAGGTAATCGCGACATCTAAAAAGCTATTCTGAGCAGTAATCGCGGTACGCTTGCCATTTAATTGTTTTAATAATTCAAAATCAGGTGATTCATCTAGCACATCCTGTACTGACTCATATTCGACAATATAACCTTGTGCATTCAGATAAACCTGCTTAAACGGTTTGCTCAATGCCTGTCTTAAGGCTTCAGGATATTCTGTGACGGCTACTGCGCGGCGAATTGGAAAGTTCATTCTGATCTTGCCATCTGTATCCTGATCAACCACAAAAATCCCCAGATCTTTCACATGAAACTGGATCGTTTTTGCCGTACCAAATTGATTGAATAATACAAAGCTGCTGGCCAAGGTTGCATGACCACAAAAATCCACCTCCTTGGTCGGGGTAAACCAGCGAATAGCATAATTTTCTGCATCAATTATTTTCACAAAAGCTGTTTCAGACAGATTATTTTCCAAGGCGATATTTTGCATCAGGCCATCTTCGAGCCAGTCCTCCAGCACAATCACCGCAGCTGGATTTCCTTTAAACAGTTCCGTGGTAAACGCATCGACCTGGTACATTTTCATTTTCTGAAGTCCTCAATATCACAATCTCTAGTTTAAAAGCTTTTTTGCAAGAGTGAACTTGAATATGCTAATAATCTAACTAATCTAGCCACTTAAATACACCAATATAGTGAATGATGCGGTATGACCAACCCCCATCTTCAAAGTATTCTCCTAGAAAAATCCTATCGGCTGGGTAGGCTGAGCCTGCATGATGTACCTGAAAAATTGGCACCATCTGGCCTAAGGTTATTTAAATTCTCTGGTTTTGATATTTCTCTGGGCAAGGCTGTGCTGCATGGATACTCTGCGAGCTGATTCCCGGGCCGCATAACCAGCAAATGCATGATCTGTTTATTGGCAAGCTGATTGCAGCCGATGCCAATGATCAGTCTTCCGCGACAGTCACTGACATTATCATGTAGTGAGTGAAGAATGGAAAAGTACTCATCATGTGACTGGTGGACAATTTTATAGTATTGGCAAGGCGGTAAGCGTTGATGATTCGGACGTATAATTTTTTAAATGGGACATAAACAAAAATTATCCCGGATGAGCAGATAATATCTGCAAGCCCAGAGCATCTGAAATTATGCTACTTTATTCTCAATCTTCATTTGGTCTAATGCGCTATGATGCCTTTTAAAATTCACTGTATTGATGTCCAGAACTCGCTGCAAAATTATATCTGGTTGCTGGAACATACGGCTTCTCATCAGGTCGCAGTCATTGACCCGACCGAAGCAGGATTGGTGCAAGATTATTGTGCCGAACACGGTTTAACCTTAAGTCAAATCTGGTTAACGCACTGGCATAAAGACCATATTGGCGGTGTGCCCGGCTTAATTCAGGGACAAAATCTGCCTGTTTATGGCCCGCGTGCAGAACTCAGTAAAATTCCGTTTATCACGCATCCACTTGAGCATGAAGAACAGTTCAGCTTTCATGGGGCAGATGTTCAAGTGATCGCAGTACCAGGCCATACATTAGGCCATATCGTTTACTTCATTGATGCGATTGATGTGCTGTTCTGTGGCGATACTTTATTTGCCATGGGCTGTGGCCGGGTTTTTGAAGGTACTTATTCACAGATGTATCATTCACTGTCACGTCTGGCAGCCTTGCCACCACGTACCCAGGTCTATTGCACGCATGAATATACCCTGTCGAATGCCCAGTTTGCCAAACACATCGAACCGGACAATCAGGCAATTCTGGAACGCTTCGAGCATATCGAACGCTTGCGTATGTTAGGCCAGTGCACGCTGCCAAGTAGCATTGAAGATGAATTACAAACCAATCCTTTCCTGCGTGCGGATAGTGTGGAAGAGTTTCAGCGCTTGAGAACCCTGAAAGATCAGTTCTAGAGTTAAAGATCCATGTTAAAGAATCTGGTGACTTTGCGCATAAGCATCCAGTTCGTCTTGAGTGACGACACGCACTGCCTGCATTTCGTCAACACGTACCAGCAGCAAACCAGCTAAGGCCGGTTGATAACGACGTGCACTACCAAACGGCGTATAGGCTACTTTCGATTGCACTGTAAAATTCAACCAGTCCTCATGTCCCAGCATCACAGCAACCGGATCTAAGCCCTGTTGCTGCATCCATTCAATTTTCTGATTCACATTGTGTTCAATCGTCAGTTCAGTCATGGCAATCGTATTTAATTCAAGAATTACATTTTTGATAGTATAGGGCATGCATCTCAAACGATAGCTCAGAAAACCAGCAGCTGCTAATGATCCGATTAAATAATCAATGCAAGCTTAATATGCCGATGCTTCGGCATTCCCTTATTCTTACATTTTATGGCGTTGATAAAGTTCAAATTTAGATCAATAGCAAAATAAGCCTTTGAAATTAAAGTATAATTAAGTTTATTTACATGCTATAAAAACTTAATATTTAGTTACAACCTATTCAATATTATAAAAATCATTTACTTAAGTCATAAACTGCTTCTTTAGCGAGCATACGATGTTCACTAAACATTCAAATTAGATTAAATTAATTAAATATGGGAATTTGCCCTTTAAAACAAAATTTCTCACCCTTATTTAAGATAGAACAATGATGAAGGAGTGATCTCGTGAAAAAAGTGGTTAAAGCTAAAAATCTGATTGCATTTCGACTATGGTTAGAAAAATTAGGATATTCCGTTCGCACCCTGGCTGATGATCGTGGTTTCAGTTTCAGTTTCAAAAAAGAATACGGTCTGGTCACCTGTGATCTGGCCGGCAATGCACTCGCGATCCAGCTGGGTGAGGAATTTGAAGATCATTTAAAAGCCTGATGCAGGTTATTTTCAATCAAAAAAATAAATAAATTATTCCACTGATTCAGCAACTCTATTCTCCAATCTTTAGCCCGTTTCGATGGGCTTTTCTTTTTATCTTGATTAAT